>NZ_JNLQ01000002.1:1815414-2117983 GCF_000703165.1 Butyrivibrio sp. AE3004 | reverse complement strand
AGGTTAAGAAGGCATTCGCTGCCGGCCTTACACCTATCCTTTGCTGCGGTGAGTCTCTTGCACTTCGTAAGGCAGGCACTTACAAGGAGTGGATTGAGAGACAGATCACATGGGATCTTAGTGGTGTAACAGCTGATCAGGTTAAAAAGCTTGTTATCGCTTACGAGCCTATCTGGGCTATCGGAACAGGCGAGACAGCTACAGCTGATCAGGCTGAAGAAGTTTGTGCTTTCATCCGTGAGCTTATTGCTAAGCTTTACGATCAGGCTACAGCAGATGAAGTTCGTATCCAGTACGGCGGATCAATGAATGCAGGTAATGCTGCTGAACTTCTTTCAAAGCCTAACATTGATGGCGGTCTTATCGGTGGCGCATCACTTAAGCCTGATTTTGGTAAGATTGTTAACGCATGATGCCAAGGAAGAAAATCGTAGCCGGAAACTGGAAGATGAATATGACTCCTGCAGAGACAGTTGCTTTTGTAAGTAAGCTTAGGCCTCTGGTCGACGATGCTGATGCAGACGTTGTTTTATGCGTACCTGCGATTGATATTGTTCCTGCTTTAACCTCAACCAGGGGAACATGTATCGAAATCGGTGCTCAGAATATGCATTATGAAGAAAATGGTGCATATACAGGAGAAATCTCAGCCGGAATGCTTTCTGAAGCGGGTGTTAAGTACGTTATCCTTGGTCACTCAGAACGCCGTGAGTATTTCCATGAAACAGATGAGGAGCTGAATAAGAAGCTCAAGAAGGCATTTGAACATGGTCTTACACCAATCCTTTGCTGTGGGGAAACACTTGAGCAAAGGAATAAGGGAATTACACTTGATTGGATAAGAATGCAGATAAAATCCGATCTTTTCGGAATTTCAGATGCGGATGTTGCGGAAATGATCATTGCATATGAACCTATTTGGGCTATCGGAACCGGAATGACCGCAACTTCCGATCAGGCTGAAGAGGTTTGTAAGGCTATCCGTGAGTGTATTGCAGAGATTTATGACGATTACACAGCTGAATGTGTTCGCATTCTGTATGGTGGATCGGTAAATGCAGGTAATGCTGCAGAATTATTTGCTCAGCCTGATATAGACGGTGGTCTGGTAGGAGGCGCATCACTTAAACCGGAATTTGGAAAGATTGTGCGCTACAAGTAAGAAAGTTTAAATAGTTTTTTTAGATCGAGTAGGCGGTTATTTTGCCTACTCGATTTTTGGGAGTGGAGAAAAGGGAAATGAAAAAAGATAGAATAGGTGGAATCATTAAAGGGATGCTTTTTGCGTTTGCTGCTGTAGCAGTATTTGCAGAAGGTTCTATGGATGCAAAGGCAGGAAACCTTGCTAATGCAGGGGATATTTCCAATGGTCAGGCTGTGCAGGGAACAATAACAGAGTCTGACAAAGAGATGTACTATAAATATACAGCTTCAGGTTCGGGGTATGTTAATTTTTCAGTAAGCCCGTCTGCACTTACTACAGACGAGCCCAGGTGGGAGATTGATCTGTATGACGCTGATGCTTCTGAAATTACAGATTGTCACGGAACAAAGCCTGTTACCAATAACGTTATGGTACATGCAGGTTCATCATACTTTGTAAAGATAACTAACTGGTCATCAGCGAGAGATGTCGCTTACACGATCAAGGCAAATTATGTACCTTATGAATATGTTGTTACTGAGCCTAATAATGGGGCTTCAAATGCTAAGCAGGTAGCATTTAACAGCGAATATCTTGGTGTGATCGATAACAGCCGTGATGAGGATTTCTTTAAGATAACTGCTCCTAAGGCAGGAGATGTTAACATTGATTTTAAGAGATATCAGATTACATCTACTGAGATGCCTGAATGGGATTTTACTTTATATGATTCATCAATGAACAGACTTTACAGCATCAATTCCAAGTTCCAGGATGATGTTCACAATACTGAAGGCGTTCATTATGTTCTTGATGCCAATAAATCTATTTACGTTAAAATAAACAAAAGTAACAGTAATGCAATAGGCGAGTTATACTCGTTTAAAGCATCTTTTTCACAGAACAAATTTGTAGAAAAAGAGTCAAATAATGACTTTAACAAAGCTACTAATATTCAGTTAAAGAAGTCATACCTTGGAGTTATGGGTGAAGATAATACAGGTGATTATTTCAGACTTAAGACAAAGGGTAGCGGAAAATACAAGGTAAATCTTAAGCTTGATAAAGCCGTAAAATACGGATACTCAATTAAGATATATGATTCTTCAAGAAATCTTGTGGCTTCAACACAGAAAAAAATATATAAAAACGGCTCTTTAAAATTCAGAGCTAAAAAGAAAAAGAAGTACTATGTAGTGGTAGAGCACGCTGACAAGGGCTTCTTAAGCGGTGGTATTTGTGTTGGTACCGTTTACAGATTAAAAGTCGGCAAATAATTACATGAAGAGAAGAGACTTTGCAGTCTCTTCTTTTTTATGATATATTTTAGTTGTTTTTGAAGACATTTTTTTAGGAGGAGATAATATGTTGGAAAAAGTTTTCAAATTAAGGGAACATAATACTACGGTAAAAACAGAAATAATTGCCGGTCTTACAACGTTCCTGTCAATGGCGTATATCCTCGCCGTTAATCCCAGTATTCTTGGAACTGTAATGAATCCCAGTGGTGTATTTGTTGCAACTGCAATAGCTTCAGCTGTTGCTACATTCTGTATGGCGTTCATGGCAAACTATCCGATTGCACTTTCTGCAGGTCTTGGACTCAATGCATATTTTGCTTATACGGTTTGTCTTGGTGAACTTGCATCAGAAGGTGAGAATGCTTTTAAAATCTGCTTAACAGCAGTATTTGTTGAAGGTATTATTTTCCTTCTTATGTCACTTGTAAAAATTCGTGAACAGATCATCAATAGTATTCCTCAGAACCTTAAGTTCGGTATTTCTGCAGGTATTGGTCTTTTCATTGCTTTTATCGGTCTTCGCGGAGCAAATGTTATCGTTCCCAGTGAGTCAACAACAGTAGCACTTGGTAGCTTTGCTGATGCTGACGTTGTTCTTTGCCTGATTGGAATTGTTATCATTGTTGTTCTTGAGCATTTCCATATTACCGGATCTGTACTCATTGGCATTATTTTAACCTGGGTTCTCGGAATGGGTGCTCAGGCATCAGGCTGGTATACAGCAACTAATGCATTCCCTGATTTCTCTGCAGGTCTTCAGCTTGGAGGAATTGCAGACACAGCATTTAAGTTCAACTTTGGATGGGTTGCATCACACTTTGTTCAGTTTATAGCAATCGTATTCAGCTTCTTATATGTTGATATCTTTGATACAGTTGGAACAGTAGTAGGTGTTGCTGATAAAGCAGATCTTCTTGATGAGAATGGAAATCTTCCCAAGGTTGGCAGCGTATTTATGTCAGATGCTATCGGAACAACAGTTGGTGCATGCCTTGGTACATCAACAGTAACAAGCTTTGTTGAGTCAAGTGCCGGTGTTGCTGCAGGCGGTCGTACAGGACTTACAGCTCTTACAACAGGTATTATGTTTGTAATATCACTTGTACTTAGCCCTGTTTTCCTTGCAATTCCTTCATTTGCAACTGCTCCTGCTCTTGTATATGTTGGTATGCTGATGGTTTCAAGTGCCAAGAACATTGAGTTCGATGGTGACATTGCTGATACACTTGGTGCTTATCTTGCACTTGTAATGATGCCTCTTTCATATTCAATCGCAACAGGCATCATGTTTGCAGTACTTGCATGGGTTCTCGTTAAAGTTTTGATTGGCAAGATCAAGGACGTTTCTCCTGTTATGTGGATTGTTTTTGCAATGTTTGCAGTAAGAATTGTTGCACTGATTACAAATTTCCAGTAATAGAATTTCAGATAAAAAACTGACTGTTACACTTGAAAACAAAAAAGGATGCTTACTACCGAAATAACCGGTAATGAGCATCCTTTTTTTATTTATCAGAATAAAATAGTGATTCGTAGGAAGATTGTCATGACAGCTCAGCTGCATTTATTATAGCCATGCGTTGCTCTGCCTGAAGATTCTGATTGGCATCCTCATCAAATGCACGATCAATATTTTCATCGGAGAGTTCTTCACGGTTTTCTTTTTTCATGGCTCTGACAATTCCCTCCTGAAATACCTTTTCATCGTTTGAGACGGAGTTTTTGTCGTTTTCATACAGGTCGCGAAGACCTTTTTCGTGATCATAGGCATACCTGCTGATGTTGCCCTCAATATATAACTCTCTTAGCTGAGAGTCGGTGTAAGTATCTAACTTCAGGTTATCCTTTTCCTTTTTTTCTGCCAGTTTATTAAATGAATTTTCCTTGGACGAAGTTACTTTTTTCTCTTTTTTGCTTTCAGCAGCCTTGATATTTTCCATCATTTTTTCTGCAGCTGAGGGCTTATTTTCCTGGGACTTTTTCATTTCGTCAAAAAGCTTTTTGGCAGCAGAGGAATCATCGGAAACTTTCTTTTCGGGAGCCTTTTTTTCGGGAGCAAGTTCCCGCACTTCACCAAGATCTTTGTTCTCTTTTAGCTTATCTTTAGCTATTCTGCTGGCTTGAGCGGTGTCGCCGTCCTTGGAAACAGCAACAACATCCTTGAAAACCTCTTTGATTTTTTCTTTTCTCGAAGAGTCGTTTTCGTTTTGTTCTTTTAATTTGTCTGTGGCCTTAGCAGAAGTGTCCGGCGAAATCTGTATTCTTTCAACACCACCGCTAATCATAGAAACGCTTAAATCTGCCATGGTATACCTTCTTTCTCCCCAGACCCAACAAATAATATGCATATATTCCTAGAGTCATTATAACACAAAATAAATTATCTGACAACTCATAAAAATATCTGAATATAATATTCGGGATAATTTTATATTGTGTGAAATATTATTTCTTACCAATAATTAGAAATTATATTGATTGCGAGTTATAAGTATCGTTTAGATTTTGTTAATGAATTAGTAATTGACAGAGATTACCCTACACACTAAAATAATAACGCATGATACGATAAATAAAACCAATAAGATTGATGGAGGTCACTTATATGTCCAGGAAAGCCACTATTACTCAGGAAGAGATTGTAAATGCGGCATTTAAGATTACCAAAAAGGAAGGCTTTGATCAGATTACTTCGAGGAGACTCGCAGCTGCTGCAGGGTGCTCGACACAGCCTATTTTCAGAATCTATGACAACATGGATGAACTGAAAAAGGATGTGGTTTTGAAGGCAGTTGAAGCATTTGAGGTGTTTTGCAGAAATATTGAAGCCAAACATGATACACCTTTCGTTGATCTTGGACTTAGTTATATAACCTTTGCTCAGAAAAATCCGAATCTTTTTAAGCTTCTGTTTATTTCAACTGATACCAATGAAGGTGTTAGTATGTATGATATTGTAAACGGAGCAGATGAAAATGTTGTTCGCGAGGTATCTAAGGCAAGGGATCAGGGAGTTCCTGACGCTGAACAGCTTTTCATGAAGATGTGGATATTTATTCATGGTGCCGGCTGTATGGCAGTGACAGGGGATTACGACCTTGAGGAAGCAGATTCTATTGCGATGCTTGAGTCAGCATATGAAGCATTCAGACTTTCCTGATATGCCTGATTTCATCGGAGATTTGTTTTTATAACGGTACTGGCAACCTACCGTACACTGCCGGATATAAACATGCGTTTATAGATGAGGAGCGATATAATTTAATGAAGCAGATTGCTGTAATCGGCTGCGGTGCGGCCGGAATGATGGCGGCTATTTCCGCAGCTAAGAGCGGAGCAGCCGTCACTATTTTTGAAAAAAATGAGAAACCCGGAAAAAAGATTTATATAACCGGTAAGGGCAGATGCAATGTTACAAATGCCTGCGATATATCAGAGTATTTTGACAAGATTCCGCATGGAGCCAAGTTTTTATACAGTGCTCTTTATGGCTATGATAACACTCAGGTAATGCAGCTCTTTGAGGAAAATGGCTGCAAACTGAAAACGGAGCGCGGTGACAGGGTATTTCCCGTGTCAGACCATTCATCTGACATAATCAGTACACTGGTCAGAATACTTAAGAAGAATAATGTAGAGATTAGATACCAGGATGAGGTCAGATGGATACAGGTTACCGAGGACGGACATGTTAAGGCAGTTGTTTCCGAAGACTCCGGAATAAGTGAATTTGATGCTGTTATTGTCTGCACAGGAGGACTTTCCTACGCATCTACAGGTTCTACCGGGGATGGCCTTAAATTTGCAAAGGAATTGGGACACAGAGTGACAAAGACGACCCCTTCCCTTGTGCCCTTCGAGGTAAAAGAGGAATGGTGCAGAGAGCTTCAGGGCTTATCCTTAAAGAATGTCAGTATTAAACTTGAACAGATTCCGGCGGACGGCCCAGGAAAGAAGAAAAAGTATGTATATGATGGCTTTGGAGAGATGCTCTTTACACATTTTGGAGTAAGCGGGCCCCTTATACTTACGTCAAGCTGCTACTATGAAGAGGCAGACAAAAAGGGTAATAAATACTCATACGTGATACATCTTGATCTGAAACCTGCTTTGTCGGAGGAACAGCTCGATAAACGTATCCAGCGTGAATTCGAGAATGGAAAAAACAGACAGTTTAAGAACAGCCTGAATTCGCTTTTTCCTTCAAAGATGGTGCCTGTGATGGTTGAGTTGTCAGGAATTGACCCCGAAAAGCAGATAAATGCAGTTACAAAAAAAGAGAGGCTTGAGTTCGTTTCACTGATAAAGAACATGAAGCTTAATGTTACGGGATTAAGAGGCTTCCCGGAGGCGATTATTACAAGGGGCGGCGTAGCTACCGGTGACATAAATCCTTCCACCATGGAGTCCAAAAAGGTAAAGGGACTGTATTTTGCCGGTGAAGTCATAGATGTAGATGCACAGACAGGAGGCTTTAATCTCCAGATAGCATGGTCTACAGGCCACTTGGCGGGTGAACATGCAGCAACGGATCAGTAAATTAAAGATTTTTATAGAGGAGGTGACAAATAATGGGAAGCAGTATTGCCATAGATGGTCCTGCAGGTGCAGGAAAAAGTACAATTGCAAAGATAGTATCCGCTAAACTTGGATTTATATACATTGACACAGGCGCAATGTATCGTGCGATGGCAGTTCATATGATAAGGAACGGAGTTTCGGGAGACGATAATGCCGAAATTGAGAAAAATATAGATACCGCCGATATTTCAATAGGACATGAGAACGGAGAACAGGTTGTTTACTTAAACGGTGAAAATGTGAATTCACAGCTGAGAACAGAACAGGTAAGTGCCATGGCCTCTGTTACGAGTGCTAATGCAAAGGTTCGCGAAAAGCTTGTGGAGCTTCAGAGAAAGCAGGCAAAGACTACAAATGTTGTTATGGACGGAAGAGATATAGGAACTGTGGTACTTCCCGATTCGGAACTCAAGATCTACCTTACGGCAGGCACCAGAGTACGTGCTGAACGAAGATACAAGGAACTTATAGAAAAAGGTGTGGACTGTAATCTTGACGAGATAGAAGAGGATATTAAAGAGAGAGATCACAGGGATATGACAAGGGAAAACTCACCCTTGAAAAAAGCCGATGATGCTATTGAGATAGACTCTTCATATATGACCATTGAAGAAGTAGCAGATAAAATCATTTCACTTTATAAAGGAAATTAAAAATATGGAAGTAATACTTGCCGAGCATGCAGGGTTCTGCTTTGGAGTTACAAGAGCTGTAGATGAGGTCTATGAGCAGATTAAGAAAAATGTGGGAAAGAAAATTTACACCTATGGCCCCATAATTCACAATGAAACTGTTGTTGCAGACCTTGAAAAGCAGGGAGTAAGCGTTGTTGAAGGCCCTGAGGACTTAAAAAAACTGAAAGAAGGCATATTAATTATAAGATCTCATGGGATTCGCAAGGAAATATATGATATAATTGAAAAGCAGGGGCTGGAAGCCATAGATGCTACCTGTCCGTTTGTAAAGAGGATACACAATATAGTTGCAAAGGAGAGCGCAGAGGGTAAGACAATAGTAGTTGTCGGAAGTGCAAAACACCCTGAAGTCGACGGTATTGTAAGCTATGCCACGGGACCCGTTTTCGTTGTCGAAACGCCTGAGGAAGCGACCAATCTTGATATTCCGGAGGGAACTGAGATCTGTATAGTTTCCCAAACAACATTTAACACAAATAAATTTCAAGAAACCGTTGATAAATTTTCTAATTCGCGCTACAATGTTACTGTTGTGAACACTATTTGTAGTGCAACGGAGGAAAGGCAAACGGAAGCAGACCGAATTGCCGGTCAGGTTGACGCTATGATAGTGATTGGCGGAGCGCACAGTTCTAATTCACGGAAACTGTATGAGATATGCAGTAAGAAATGTGCAAATACATATTTTATTCAAACACTGGATGACTTGCATTTAGAACTTCCTAAAGCGGTTAAACTAGTGGGAATAACCGCCGGGGGGTCCACCCCAAAGAACATTATCGAGGAGGTTCAGAATCATGTCAGAACAATCTTTTGAACAAATGCTCAATGAGTCGTTCAAAACAATTCATACGGGGGAGGTCGTTGAAGGCACTGTTATATCTGTGAAGCCTGATGAGATTATTCTTAACATTGGCTATAAATCAGATGGTGTACTTACAAAGAGCGAGTACAGCAATGATAACAGTATCGATCTGACTCAGGTGGTTAAGGAAGGTGACACAATGGATGTCAAAGTCCTTAAGACCAACGACGCAGACGGTCAGGTTATCCTGTCATACAAGCGCCTTGCCCTCGACAGAGGTAATAAGCGCATTGAAGAAGCTTATAACAACCAGGAAGTACTTACAGCTAAGGTTGTACAGGTACTTGATGGTGGTCTTACAGTAGTTGTAGATGAGGTTCGCATCTTTATCCCTGCAAGCCTTGTTTCCGACACATACGAGAAGGATCTTTCCAAGTACGAAGGACAGGAGATCCAGTTCGTAGTAACAGAATACAATCCGAAGCGCAGAAGATATATCGGTAACCGCAAGATGCTCATCACAGCTGAGAAGGCTGAGCAGGCTAAGAAGCTGTTTGAGACAATCGGTGTTGGAGACATCGTTGAAGGTGTTGTAAAGAATGTAACAGACTTTGGTGCATTCATCGATCTTGGCGGTGCAGACGGACTCCTTCACATCTCAGAGATGTCATGGGGCCGTGTTGAAAATCCTAAGAAGACATTTAAGGTTGGTGATACAGTTAAGGTTCAGATCAAGGGTATTGATGGCAGCAAGATTGCTCTTTCAAGAAAATTTGACGATGAGAACCCTTGGAAGGATGCTGATTCCAAATATGCTGTTGGTAACGAAGTAACCGGTAAGGTTGCAAGAATGACAGATTTTGGTGCATTCATTGAGCTTGAGCCCGGCATTGATGCACTTCTTCATGTATCTCAGATTGCAAGAGAGCACATTGAGAAGCCTTCAGATGTACTTAGCATCGGCCAGGAAGTAACTGCCAGAATCGTTGACTTCAACGAAGCAGATCGTAAGATCAGCCTTAGCATCAAGGCTCTTACTGCTCCTGATAAGGAAGAAGAGGAAGATGGTGATGTTGTATCAGTAGATATCGACAAGGCTATCGCAGAGCAGGAATAATAAAACAAGATATTATGAGCAGCCGTACATTTCATATGTACGGCTGTTTTTTTATTATATAGATAAAAATATATCTCATAATATTTACTTTATTTTGTTTATGTTTATTTTATTTTACATAAAAAGTGGGGTTGGTTATACTTAAATTACGATGATAACTGTATTATTAGGCTCTTTTATGGAGGTGTTTACAAATGGCAGCTGATTACGAGTGGTTTAAGGGCGAAGTATATAAGCTTACAAAAATCGATCTTAATGCATATAAAGAAAAACAGATGAAACGCAGAATAGATACGCTCATTGGTAAGACGGAGTGTAAAGGCTATGATCAGTATATGGATTTGATAAAAAAAGACCAGACTGCACGTGAGACGTTTATTACATATCTGACCATTAATGTATCTGAGTTTTTCAGAAATATCGATCAGTGGAACCTGATGGACAAGCAGATGGTTCCGGAGCTTATTAATAAATTTGGCAAGAACCTGAAGATCTGGAGTGCTGCATGTTCTACAGGTGATGAGCCATATACAATTGTAATGCTTCTGTCCAATCATATTCCGCTTAATCAGATCAGCGTAATGGCGTGGGATATTGACACGGTAGCGCTTGCAAAGGCAAGAGCGGGCGTATATGATGCTAAAGAAGTATCAGGTGTACCTGCTGACCTCAAAAAGAAGTACCTTACACAGGAAGGTGATAAATGGCGTGTTTGCGATGATATCAAAAAACGTGTAAACTTTAAACAGGCCGATCTTTTGAGAGAGCCTTATCCGAAGGACTATCACCTTATTGTTTGCCGTAATGTGCTTATTTACTTTACTGAAGAAGCAAAGGATGAAATCTTCAGAAAGTATTACAACGCACTTGCTCCCGGTGGGGTATTGTTTATTGGAAGCACTGAGCAGATTATAAATTATAAGGAGATAGGCTTTATCAGAAAGAGCTCGTTCTATTACGAGAAGCCTATGTGACAAAATATAATTAACAACCAGGAGAGGAACGTATGAAAAAAGTAAATCAGTTTTGGGGAAAAATAATGGTGGGATTAGTATGTATTATCGGATGCAGTCTGTTTATACCCGTAATGGGTGTAAAGGCTGCATCTTTACATGGAGAGAGTAACGAGGAAAAAATCTTCTATTTTTTCAGAGAAGAGATGAATTTCAACACTGCTGCAGATGCCGGGGTACTGGCAAATATCGAAAAAGAATCATCTTTCAGACCAGGAGCTGTAGGGGATAACGGATCAAGCTATGGTATCTGCCAGTGGCACAACGACAGAGCATCAAGGCTGAGGGGATGGTGTGGAAATAATGGATACAACTGGCAGGATCTGGAAGGTCAGCTGAACTATCTTGCATATGAACTTAAGACTTATTATCCAAATACTCTTGGCATTGTAAGGGGGGTTGATAATTCAGCCGGAGGAGCTTTTAGTGCCGGACATGACTGGTGCTACTATTTTGAAATACCGGCTGATAAAGAAAGAAAATCAAATGAGAGAGGTACACTTGCCAGAGATGTTTACTGGCCAAAGTACAAGGATATAACAAGTAAACTGAAAAAAGGTAAGACTTATGTAACCGAAGAGGGTGTTTTCAAAGCTACCGGTGACTTTGAGGTAATGTTTAAAGGGATGGCTGACAAAGGCGCTTCAGAACTGGAAATACCAAACAAGGTACTTATAGGAGAGGTTTCTGCAAAAGTTACTTCGATAGCACCTAATGCATGTAAGAAAAATAAAAATGTTGAAAATGTCACAATTGGCACAAATGTGACAAAAATAGGTAAAAATGCATTTTATGGATGCTCAAATTTGCAGGAAATATCCATTAAATCAAAAAAGATAAAGACCTTTTCCAAGAACTGCTTCAAAAAAATAGCTGATGATGCTGAGTTCTATGTGAAAGGATCTTCAAAAAAGAAGTATGCAAAAATGTTAAAGAAGGTAGCACCTAAGGATATTAAGGTTAAAAAGCTTTGATGAAAATGTTTTCTTATGAGGGTGGGGGAATATATGCATCATAATAATATTTATCTTATCTATTCACTTGGTATTTTTCTTATTGGAATGGGATTTTTTATAGCGGGGGAATTTAACAGACCTCCGAAGCCTGAACTAAAGGATCCGAGTCTGATCGGGCATGAGGATGAGAATACCGGAGAGGATTCTGAGCCGGGGATAGCTGAGATTTCCGGGGAGGATATACAGATGCCTGTTCCTGAGCCTGAGGAACCTACAATAGAGGATATAGCACTCGTAAATGAGGAAGAAGGTGAAGAAGAGGGAGAGGTCGTAGAAGAAGAAACTGAGGTGACAGAGGAAGAGCTTGAACCTCCGGCTTATGACGGACATGAGGAGGAGAGAATAGAGCTTATTAAGGAAAATTATGTCCTTCAGGAGGCATACGACAGTTCCCGCACCACAACATTCATTGGCTTTGCTTTCTGGGGAATGGCATTTGTATGCGCTATTCTTTACTTTAGAAGCTAAGACTGAAATAAAAGGGCTGACGCATTAGCGTCAGCCTTTCTTTATTATGCTCTTATGGGTTTCCAGGTTATTTCATAGATACTCTCCATAAGCTTTCGAAGTTCTTCCTTCATAGACTGGCAGGCGCTGTTTTCATCGGTATAGCGCATAAGTCCGATTTTCTCCTTGTGATCAAGGAAATAGACTTCCCAGAAATCTTTATTTTTAGTCATGCATACTCTGCCGTCATGTTCCCCACCGATTTTGTAGAGCTTGGATGGAACGAGGTGTTCTTTGAAAAATGTTTTTAACTCTTTTGTTGTCATACTTATCCTCCATTCAACGGCTTGTGCAGAGTATTTCTGTAAAACCATTTTACATAGTATTAAAAACTACATATAGAATAACACAAAACTATATGTATTTCAATTGTAATCAAATTTATACTTTTTTAAGAATGTTCAAAGACGAAATATAGTATGATTATAGTGTATAAGTATGTGAAAAATCGTTTACGAATGAGGAGTAGACGCATGGAAGAACTTGAGATCACCCGTATAACAGATGATGCTGCCGAATTGTTTGAAGGTATGCTTCCTGAATATGTAGTGGATCTTTTGAAAAACAAAAAAATAGTAACTTCCCTGGCGGCAGTGCTGAAAAACAAGGTGATAGGAGCATTGTCGGGCTTTGCGAAGGATGGATATTTCGAAATAATCTCAATATATGTTCATCCGCAGTACAGAAGAAATGGCGTAGGAAGAGCCTTGATAGAAGCAGTTAAGGAAATGCTTGAAGATACAGATCTTTTTATAAGTGCTGAGTACACAGCTATGGATGAAGACACAAATTCGCTTAGTGCATTTTTTGAAGCCTGTGACTTTGCAGAGGATAGGGATGAGTATCCGTTTTATTTGGAGGACCGCCTGAAACATCTAAAAGTAAGAACTAAGAGCCAATCCTGTACACAAACGGATATCAGAATGCTTTCCAAAATTACGGCTGATGATTTAAAAAGAGCAGGAAATGAAGATATTCCCGTTACCTTAAATACGATGACAGCTCAGAATATTTTGGCAGAGGAAAGCTTTATTGCCATTGATAATGGACTGATGGTTGCAGTTTCTCTGGCAGAGGAGCTTGGTGAAAAGCTGATAAGACTATATACCTTTGATGTAAATCCGAATAATATGGACAGACTGACAGAGCTTTTATCATATACAGAGGAAGCTCTTAAGGGAAAATATGAGCCTGACACAAAAGTTATACTGCTTGCATGTAACCCGCGGTATGAAGAACTATTTTATTCGATTCTTAAATATCCAGAGATAATATCGCACAGAATGGTGTACATGTTTTAGTACACCAAGTAATAAATAACCACACAAGCGTCATCAAGATTTTTAGACGAAGCAGATAAAATCATAGACAAACATAAAAGCAACTACACGGGAATCATGTCTTATGGGGGGATAAGCATGAGTGAAATTTTCAAACATAAAGATAAAAATAAAAACATAAATGATCCGTTCGATCAGGAAAATGTTATACAAACCGGCAATCTGCAGGAGAATTATGAGCTGAAAAAAAGACAGAAGAAAAATGTCCTTCAGTTTGAAGAACAGCAGATAAATGATGGGCAGCCTGAAGAATTGCAGTTAACTTATCTGCAACAGGACGGATGGCATTTAAGGGAACAGATATCGTCAAATGACGATGAAACTATGCCCTTTTTTATAACAAATGATAAGGAGTACCTTGAGCAGCTCCTCGAGAGATCCCATGAGGATAATCTGACAGTAAAATTGAAGAAAGAGGAGATGTTTGATGAGGGCAACTGGTCTGAGTATTCGTATGTTCGCGGAAAATTCAGACAGATTCTTTCTGCTGCCAAAAATGACAAAATTGCTCAAAAAGCTGAGGAAAAAGAAAAAGCAAAACTAAAGAAGCGATATGGCTTTGCTGACCTTTGCACCGTCAGGGAATACAATAGCCTAAAACAATATCTTGAAAACAGACAGGGGAATACTCAGGCGATGACAGAAGGGAAGGATGAAAGCAATGATCCTGCTCTTATGGCTTACGTAAATTCCATATTGTCAGTGGAAATTACGGAGAAAACCTTTACCGATGAATACCTGTCAAATCATATAGTGACACTCTGTGAATACTGCCAGAATATTCAAAAATACATGGATATTAAGGCAGCTTATCCCATGTTCTTTAATAATCTTCCCGAAGATAAAAAAATAATTTTGGAGAGCCGCGCCCGGGTAGGGAAAGAGCTTAGTGATTTGATTTTCATGCATATGAAAGCTCACGGCATTGAGATAAGGAAAGAAAAAGATAGGAGGCCGTCCGCTGATATTACAGAAAATGCCGATAAAGAAATGCAAATAGAAGCGGAAAATAAATATACCTACAACAGGGATGAATTCCTTGAAAATAAATACCCCATGGAGCACCTTAATTTATCGGAACTGTTCGTAAATGATAATGCATTCAGTTCTAAAAAAACAATAGCAAAAACTATTGAAAAAATAAGTGCAAAAGAGTGCCTTGGAGAGGAAAAAACCGGATTGGTACAGGGAAGCTTAGGGGAAATGCAAAGAATCCTGAAGGTGAGAGATGAATTTTGCGGAAAACTTCCGGGGCTGCGGGGAATGTACCTTACAGCGAAGACTACCGCAGAAAAAAGCAGGATTGCAGACAAAATAGCAAGAATAAACAGAAGAATAGCTTTTGCTACAGTATGTGCCGATCACTACAGAGAGTACATTGATTATATTCTTGGAGAAGCAAAGCATATTTCAAGAGAGACTGACGAGTTCATCAGAAAACAGACTGACAGGATAAGACATGCCAAGGCAGTAGAGGGAGACCGGATAGCTCTTAAAATGCAAAAGCAAAAAAGTCAGGGCGAGGATAAGCGTTCTGAAAAGACTGATACAGAAAAAGAGAATGAAGTTAATATTCTTGCAGGAATACTCGGAGTAAAAGGAATTTACGACAACGTCGACAAAAATGTTGCGACAGAAGGAAAGGGCATTATAAGAGAAGGCTATGTTCAGAATCTTCCTGATATTGAACAGAGCCAGGTCAGAAGAGGAATAAGGAAAATCAATAATATATTCGGATCAGCGAAAAAGAACGGAATGGATGTCATATATCCCGAAGGTGTTTTAAGAAAATTCAGCACTTTAAGGATAATGGATTTTCTGACAGGTCGTGATAACAGAGGAGATGAGGATCTTACTTACAACACTGAAATTAAGGATTATGAGGGTAAGAAGGCTGTTTACATATCTTCTGTAATATCGATAAATGAAAGATTGGCGTTTAGCAGGAATACGCAAACTGATCCAGTGGCTATGGGAATGGTCGACAAAAGCAGCAGGTTCCTTTTTCCTTATGATGTTGAATTTGCTGACAGAGTTATGAAAATTGATCCGGATACGATGCTTAATAAACTTATTGAGAAGGGCGCGGAACTTGATGAAGCTGAAAGGAAAGCTTTTAAACAGAGATACCGCAAATTACAGGAATTGTTTGTGAAGGATCTCGCAAGCGGATGGCGGTCGCGTTCATCCAAGGAGAACAGAAATAAAACAAGGCAGGAAGACATAAATGATGGTTATGCCGAAGTAGATGAATCCCTCACTAATTGATGAGAAAAAAGGAGGAATATATGGGCGGCAGAAAAGCGGATAATCCACAACCTAAAATATATATTGAAGATGACAATTTATCAACAAGAGCAAGGAGAGGAAGGCACATAAATGACAGGCGCAGTGCGTCCAGGAGCAATCCTCAGCAAATCATAGGTAATCAGAGCATTATAGGAAACCTGGACATTATAGATGAACGGGATCCTTTTAATGATGCCATGGTCGTGGAAGAAGATGATGTAGATAATTTTCTTTCCCAAATTAAAGATAGCTCTGAATCGGAAATGTCTGAAGATGATAAAAGCGAAGACAGTATTGTCATGGACAAAGACGAGGAAGATGAAAGAAAAAGTGATGTTGCGCAGATGGGTGACATTATTAAAGAGGGCGAGGAAGAACTTGATGAAAAAATAAGCAAGTTAAGCGAGGACGGTCTTAACAGTCAGGCAAATGATGCCAGGCAGGTAAAAAATGAAATACAACAGATAAACCAGGGAATGCAGCAGGTAAGAGAATGGAATTTTGCTACTATACCAAAGAAAAGACAAACTGCCAGCGGCTGGAGAAAATTCTGGACAAGGGCAACTACTTTCTTTGGTGCAGTGACCAAGGCTATTGTTAATATTATCTCGGCTCCGGTTGCATGGTATTTTCACTCTTCCTCAAAAAAAAGGCTTAGAAATGCAACTGCGGCTATGCAGCAGGCAAAGGATATTGAAACAATTCCCGGATGGGGTGGTGCGAAGTATTCCAGAAAAGAAAATGAAACCGCAGATGATTTTCTGGGCGATGCAAGAAGAGTTCCTGCAGTCTGGTCTTATTTAACTGGAGATGAGGCTACATATAAAGAAGGGGAAGAAACAAAGGCACGAGATCCCGAAGTATTGATCATGATACATCAGCCAAAAGCAGGCTCCGTAGAGCATCTTGAGAGTGGCAAAATGGGTCATGCCATGCTGGGGATAAATTACACAAGGTACAGTAAGATTACGGGGCGCTATGAGAGATATGGGCTAAAATATGGATTTTATCCTGCAGGAGGTATGATAAAAAATGGTACTGTTGCCATGGCTCTAAGAGGAACTATTCTTCCAGGGCAACTTATGGATGACAAAGAACATGCAGTTTCTGTGAGCAGAAGATATCCTGCAACAATGGAGCAAGTAGGCACGATTTTGAAGGAGTCAGAACGCTATGCAGAAGGAGGGTATGGCTATTATAGTCGTAACTGTACGACATTTGTAAGGGATATGACAGTTAAATTTGCAAAGATAGCTCCCGAAGGAGATTCGATTTTTAAGGAAGCTGAGGTGGGTTTTAGTGCGAGGGACAATATTGGAAAGTGGCTCGGATATGGAGCTGAAACTTATCTTACTGCAGGGCTTAGAAATGATCTTGCAAGGTATAGCACGAATGAGGATCAGACATATCAGAACTATGGAAATAAAAGAGTAACAGCGAATGATATGCAGAGTTTTGACAGGACCGATAAAGGATTAGCTGACAGAATGGCGCTAATCCCTTCCGAAACAGGTGAGAATCTTCGTTTTGAGTCTGGAAATAATGGACAGATAAGTTCATATGAATATACCGGCAAGGAAGGTGAAGACATTACACAGCTGGAAGATAAATTAAATGTAGTTATGCTTGCTGAAAGGATAAATACGGAGGCTAAATCATTAAGAAGAAATATATTTGATGCTGTTACGCATGAATTACTGATTTCAGGTCCTGAAGATTTACAATCTTTTGTATATGGTCTGAAAAACGGAGGGGAGGCTTATCAGGGACTGAACAAGCTTAAATCAACACTTATTGCTCGTCTTATTAAGGACGGTAAAGATATAGAAGTAGACAAGAAGCTCCATGAGGTTGTTGATGAAGATCATATAAAGGAAGCGCGCAGAGCTGTGGCAAAAACACTAAATGAGTTAGCGACGATTTATGATAAGTATCTTGGAAGGGATAAGAGGCTGGAAAATCCGATTATGAATATGATTTCTCTTTGTCAATTAGCAGTGGTCTATCTTGACAATGAGTATGCAAAATATGTCGAGAACAAAAACTTAAATAATAAGGAAGATGATTTACCTGAAAGTGCATATAAACGCCTTAATAAAGAAACAAAAACTGAGTATAAAGATAGTAATAATGAGGAGTTCAATTACAAAAATATGACTCCGTCTCGTTTTGAAGCATTCATGCAGATGAATGGATTTGATGCAGATAAGGCGATGGAGCAGTATCATGAAGGAACGCGACTTTATATAAGGGAAGGAAATAAGGAGAAACTAACATCAGCAGAAAAAAAGAAACTGGAGACGTTTAAAAGAGTTTTATCGGCGGCGGATTCGTTTATGAATTCTCACAGGTACATACTTGAAAAAGATATACTTGATAAACAGGATGTTATGTACATTATAAAGCTTATAAAAGGTGAAGAAGCAGCTAGACGTGTCAGCAGCGATATTGTGGCTTCTGATGTGTCTGCAGGAACTATATACAGAGAGGTTATGATTGGAAATATATTCGGAGGAATAAAAAAGGCATTTTTTGAGGATGCAAGTACAGGCTCACTTGCGGAACATTTAGAGACTATTAATAATGGAGAAGATAAGAATGGCGAAATAAGGAAAAAATGGCTTAAGGATTATGTCGAGAAATGTATCAAAAAAAATGAAGAGGGCTTCAGAAATTTTGCAGAAGTAATGTATGATATGAATAACCATAATGAAGATGTAACGTTAGATGCGGTTGCCCAGTATATTTTCCTGTATATCATAGCAGTAAGAAGGACAATAACTGATGATGAGACTCCTTTAAATCAGGGATTTCTTCAAACGACCGAGTTTTTTCACGACGCATTTACGATAGATATGGCAGATACTATAAAATCATTTTTCCATAAATAGATTCAAAGCAGACCCAAATGGAAGGAAAAAGTATGAAAATTGTTAATGTTTCAAAAGAAAATGCAAGTGAAATAAGTAATCTGATGCTGCCGTATATCTATGAAGAATACATAGGAAACGGTGATGAGACGGATATTGAGTATATTGTACTTGCTGCTGTTCTTGAAGAGTGCGAAGAAGGCTTTGAGGATGCGGTTTCTGCTAACGGTAAGCTGCCTGCAGCATCTGTTCTTGTCATTCAGCCTGAAGCAACGGGAGACCTTAATATTGTAAGCGTTTATACAATACCCTCTGCAAGGAACAGGGGATACGCTTCTATGCTTTTGGATAAGGCACTTGTTATTGCGAGAAGAATGTTTAAGTGGGAAGAAGATGACGACGATGAAGAACTTATTCTGCTTAAGACGCTGTACAGACTTCCTGATGATAAAAAGCTTACGTATGAAGAATATCTTATGAAAAATCACTTTACGGATTTTGTTCTTATTGAGTCGAAGGAAGAAAGTAGTATTGATGATGGGCTTTCTCTTGATGTGTGGAGTGCATCCTGTGAAGTGAAGTTTATAAGAGATAAGGTAGATATGCAAGTCTGAAGCGTTTAATAGAATGCATACCTGTATGGACTAGGAGGAACTGTTTTAGATGTATGAATACGATGAGTATTTTGATGAAGATTTAAAACTAAAACCTTATAACTCATCGGAAGAGGAGCTTTCGGATTATCTTAAGATCGTTGATATGATACTTGAGAATCTCTTGGAGCACAGGGGGATACAAAGTGAAAGCAGACTTTTCTCAAAGGGACTTGTTATAACCGAAGCGGAGCTTAAAGCTTATTATGGGCTCCCGCCGGCGCTGAGAGTATTGGATCAATGCGATCCGCTACTTTCGGTTTCTGTCAGAAAAGCTTTTGATTATATTGATAAAAGGACAGAAAATACGGGAAGGCTACTTCCATATCTTAGGATATCTGCCATAAGGATCAAATTTGAGTTAAATATGACGGAACTACTTGCGGTTTTGCTGTCACTTTATAGCTATACGGACAGAAGAAGTGAGAGAATACTGGGCTTTTTACAGGATGATATCACTAGAAAAGAGCCTACACTCGGACTTCTTCTTACAATAGTGAAGAGGTTAAATACCGGCTTTGATAAAACGAAAAATATATATAATCTTTTAAACGACAGATTTCTGAGATTATTTTTTAAGTCATCTGAAGAAGAGGGGGCAGGTTTTCCCTTTATTCTTAATGAAACAATGGCAGGACAGCTTCTTGGCGACGGTAAAGAGATAAACGGAATATCACCCGAAGCCTTTGTATATGAGGAAGAAACAGATATACCCCTGTTTTTTGAAAAGGAAAGTGATTTGATCAAGGGGATTCTCAGGTCTTATGAAAAAGGGCACTTCTATATTGAAAATGATGATCATGACACGGTAGAGCATATTCTCTTTAACTGCGCTTTTCAGACGGGGAAAAGACTGTTTGTCTTAAATTTAGAAAAAATACTAATGGAAGAGTCCCAAAAAGTGGACAGTATACTTACTTCGCTTGAAATATACATGAAGGTAGAACAGGCAGCTCTTGGAGTTTTGTGCCGTTTCTCAAAGAATGGCCCGGACAGTGAAAAAGAAAAGTCTTTGGAAAAAAATGCAAAGGAAAGACTGCTAAAGAGAATAACCGATGCTTTTTCACAGAACCTGGTATTTTTCTATGGAGAAGAGACAGAACCCTACGAGCTTTCCGTCATGTCTATACCTGCGATAAATATAGAATTTCCTTCAGCTAATAAGAGAATACTTATATGGAATTACTTTGTGGAAAAGGATAAGGAAATACAAATTTCCGAGGATGTATGTATTCCCGATTTTGCCGATTGCCATGAGCTGTCTTACGGAAAAATTAAACGTATATGTGCCCATGCAAAAGAAACAGCAAAGCTCTTGGGAAGCAGGATCATAACAAAGGATCTGCTTCTTGATTCCATGATGAAAATAAATAATGTAGATTTCTCATCCCTCGCCGGCAGGGTAAAGGCAGTTTATACATGGGATGACCTTACGATAGCGGATGATCAGGCAGATATACTTCGTGTTGCATGTAACAGGTATAAGGTGAAAAACCGTGTTTCGGAGAGCCTCGGGCTTAAAAAGAAAAATGCTTACGGGAATGGTGTAAGTATTCTTTTGTACGGGCCTCCAGGCACAGGAAAGACAATGGCTGCACAGGTAATTGCAAACGAACTGTCGCTTCCTCTTTACAGAATCGATATATCAAGGATTTTTTCAAAATATATAGGAGAGACGGAAAAAAATCTCTCGGAAATATTTAACGCCGCAAAGGGTGCAAATGTCATTCTGTTTTTTGACGAGGCTGATGCGCTGTTTTCAAAGAGAACAGAGATCAGGGATTCAAATGACAAATATTCAAATTCCGAAACGGCATACCTTCTGCAGAAAATTGAGGAGTATGATGGCATGTCTATACTAGCCACCAACTACTTCCAGAATTTTGATAATGCCTTCATAAGAAGAATTACATATGTGGCTCATCTTGACAGCCCTGACGAAGAACAGAGGTATCTTCTCTGGACGACGATACTGCCGGCTGAAGCAGAAATAGAAAAGGGAACGGATTTCAGATTTCTTGCAAATCAGTTTGAACTATCGGGCAGTAATATAAAGGCAATCCTGTACAGTGCGGCTTACATGGCAGGTGCCGAGAACAAACCGCTTGGAATGAGGCACATTGCAAGAGCAATGCAATATGAATTTAAAAAACTGGGAAGACTTACGAGCAGCGGTGAGCTGGGAATGCTTATGGGGTATTTATAACTTCAAGCTGATTGCAAAAACTGCAAAATAATCTGAGGGGAGATATATGTTTGAGATAAGAGATATTTTGGATGTTACGGATGATGAATATGAGGAGTTTCTTGGGCCTTGGATGGCTGAAAATATCGACCGGGATTACTTTCGGGCAATTGCCGCCCATAACCCTGACGATGACAGTATCGCCGGCGGCCTTGTATGGCGCTACATAAATCTTGAGAATGATGATGATACGGCTTCATCGTTGGAACTGCTAAAGGCCGATAATGCTGACTGCGTAGAAGAACTACTTTCAAATTATGATGAGAAGGCTGCTGAGAATAATGTAGTAAAAACGAGTTTTGAGTTTGATAATCTGGACAAATCCTTCTCCAAAGTTTTTAAAGACAAGGGATATAAAATCGAAAAGAGAGAGGGAAAAAAGCTAAGAGTCAGCCTTGAAGATATTTCCAAGGTTAAATCCCTCATAAAAGAACCGGGAAAATATAATATTATAGCTTTGCGCGACATAGATATGATGCAGTTTAGAAGAGCTATCACGAACTGCGTATTTTGTGGTGAGACCGGACTTGAAGAAGATCTGGCAATGCTTCCCAAAAAATGGTTTGAGGAGGATTTATCCGGCTGTATTTTTGAGAACGATGCCGTGGCAGGACTTTTTCTTGTAAGGCTTACAGGAAATAATGAATTAGTGCCGGAGCTCTTGTTTGCAGGGGGAGATGAAGCAGATAAGCAGAGGCTTGAAATGCTGCGTTTTACTGTTAATGAGGCTATAAAAAAATATGATATGGATACCAAAATTGTGATAACAAGGCGTGGCGACAACATAAAGAAAATCACAGATTATCTGTTTCCCGATAAAAAGGGCGATGAAATAATAGCCGGTGAAAGGGGAGGCAACTGACATAGATGGTTAATGCTTTAAATTTCAGCAATAATAGTGCTTTATATATCACTAATTTTATAGCATTTATAATTCTTATATGGATATATGTGATTGATGGTAATATGAGACGTAGCAAAAGGCTTGATGACATACGCTTTAAAATGCTTGGTGCTACCGTTTTGCTTATGATAGTCACAGATGTATTAACAAGATGCGGCCTGGATTATTCGGAACATCCGATAATCAGAGGTGTTTCCAGGCTGTTTTTGGATTTTTCCCCTACTATCCATCTGATAAACTGTTATTGCTGGCTTAAGTTTGTTGACGCAGTTGTAAATAACGATCCGAAGAGATTAAAAAAGCGATACAGACTTGCTTTTTTGCCGATTCTTTATGTGGCTGTACTTCTGGCTTTTTTTCATCTCATCATAAAGGATGAGAGTTTGCTTATCAAAGGGTTCTGGACTCTTGTATATTTGTCTGCTTATCTTGGAACGGCCATATTCATGATGAGGGAAGCTTACATTATGGCCCATGGTTACACTAAGGAATTAAAAAATCCGATTTTCTTACGACTTGATATTTTTATTGTTCTTTGGACCATAGGTTTTCTAAGCGGTGTAGGTAATCTTGATTCCATCTGCGAGGCAGTGGGACTTTATCTGACCTATATGTTTATAAAAAGAAGATATAGATATCTTGATAAAGACATGATGTTCTACAATGAGAATTTTGTCGGATATCTGGAAGATTATGAGAAGAAAGTTGGGATTCGCGGAGGATATGTAGTTATTCTGACATCTGATATGACGGATATTCTTAAGGAAGCATTGATCAGACGCGCACCGAAAAAAAGCATTATCGTAAGAACTGAGGATGACAGCTTTATTGTTTACACGGAAATAAAAATAAAATCTGCCATACAGGTTTTTATTATAACACTTCAGGATGAGGCAGTGAGAATGAATCCTGATATAAATATTGATGCACAATATTTGATACAAAAAGAAAATGAGAGCGTTGGTGGTATTACAGAAAGGCTTAAAAAGAGGTTGAAGGCTTATGAGAGGATCAGTCGTATGCAAGAAAATTGCACCGGTCGGGGAGGTGCTTGTTAAGGTTTTTCCGACGGAAATAATAGATTCTGTGGGTGAAGAGGATGCACATTTTTTTGGTGCTATTGATACGGCAACAAGAGCACTGCGAGGAGGTGGGGTGTTTTCTGTTTCTGACGAGATAGAGGGAGCAGCTCTGCTTCACTATATAAATGTTGCTGAATCATACAGAAACGAAGGTGTAGGTTCAAAGCTTCTGGATTATTCTTTAAAGAGTATGAAAAGTGCAGGAACAAAGTATGTCTTATACAGAGAAACAGCGGATAATCCGATAAATCTGATAATATCCTACAATTTTGCAACAGATAACGGTTTTATTCCGATTGTTGAAAACGAGAAAATACTGTCCTATAAAATGGAGACCATTCTTGGCGGGAAATTTGCCATGAAGATGATGGGGAAAAAGGACAGTCTGAATAATATAATCGGAATAGATGATCCGAAGGATAATAGGATTATCAAATTTAATGAAGATAACAGCGATGTTTTTTATAAATTGGAAAAGGGCAATTATGATCCTTGTTATTCAGGTTTCTATGTAAAGGATGACAAAATAGTGGGAGCTTTAAGGGGTGTGCTGCGTGATAAAACTGTGATACTTGGTGATGTATACTTGGAAACAGGATATGAATCGGATGATATATATACGTCCCTCCTGGAATATGTTTTGATCCTTTTGACACAGGATGTGAGAGTGGAAAACATAGTTATACAGGTCACAGGAGAAAAGAGGAGAAGCATTATTAATTCACTTTTAGGCGAACCTGATGCTGAAAGGAATGCAATCGAACTTGTAAGATATCTTTGAGTGTATTTGGTTTATAGATGGGAGTAGCATATGACTATTTCGAAAAATGAATTGATCAATAAAAATATTGAAAAAAAAGAAGAGCTTAAAAGCAATATTGAAAACGGAGAATTACTGACAAGACTCAGTAAAGCTTCCGCTCCTCCGCAGGGTGGTGCAGGTGGAAAAGGTGAAAAGTCAGATGAAAAAATCGCATCACAGATTAAGAAAAATCTCAGTATGCAGGAAGAAGAGACTGAGTTTAATCTTGAAGATAATATAATATTGCTCAAAAAGGAAGAATCGGAATCAGATATCGAGATCGATTCGGAGGATAGTATGTCTATCCACAAGATTCCTGTTAATACATCAAAGTTTTCGAAAAAACCTCCAATTAATCAATCGCAGCTGGTTGCAGGTGAGCAGGCGAATCTGATTAATGAGGCTGTAAAAAATGCGCTTAAAAATATTAGACATCATTTTGTTGATAACGGAACTTTCCGTTTAAGAAACAATGGACTTGTTGTGACAGAAAAATCTTCTGTTACAGCCAAACAGCTCCATGATGCTATTCGCGAGGCGGAAACTTTTTTTAAAAACTTTAACGAAGATCAGATGCCGGCGTATAGCACGATGATGGGGGTCATGCTTAGACTTTCTGAGGCTGCCAATTCTTACAGAGACGCTCATAGGGGGTGGAGAGGTACAAAGTATGGTGACAGGATCAAGGAGCTTTCTGTTTATATCAGGAATTCTATGGATCAATTGTTCTCCGTGATCGATGTTTCCGAAGGCCGTAAAGAAGAAAGACAAAAGCTCGCAAACGTAAATGTGGCAGCAATGAGTAAGGATGAAATAAAAGGTCATCAAAATGCTGTGGAAGAGCTTAATGACTACTATAAAGAGTGGGCACTTAACTATGCAAATAATGAGACATTGACTGACAGAGAAAAGATAAGGGCAAAATATTTGCTGTTCCTTCCCTATGAAAAAGATCTGGAGGTGTACAAGAGAACAGTAAGACGCGACAAATGGCTCGATGTAGTAAAACAGTATGAACACTATAAAATGCTGAATCGCGTATTTGAGAAGGCTGAGAAGAAAAACAGTGAGCTGAAACAGGATGATGTTTCAAAGGAAATAACAAGGCACGCACATGACAACCTTGAGAAGAAGGAAGAAAAAAATATCTCAATCGAAGGCGTGAACGAAGGGCTTTCTGCGGAACAGCTTAAGGGAATAGAAGAAATTGACAAATGGTTCATAAAGAATGCTTTTAATGGCGGACTTATGGGTAAAGCCATGTCATCCAGGAAGAACAACAATTCCGATATAATTACCAAACTTCTTGCTAAAACAAAGAGAGAGAGACTTTTTATTTATTACCTTATAGAGACAGGTGCAAGAAAAAATGCCGGATTTATAGATGTGATCAATTCGCAGACGGGTAGGTATATTCCAAAGCTTTCAAAGTTTACTGATCAGATGTATGCTTCCAAATTAAAGATTCTTACGCATATCAGAGATGGCGGCTACACTTACATGCATAAATTATGTGAGGCTATGCAGGTAAATTCAGTATATAAAGATTTCGTCAAAGATTGTCCAAGAACATTACTCGAGCTGAACAGACCCGTTGAGGAGGAAGAGGATGATAGCATTATTGGTGGAAAAGAGCAGAATTTGGAACCTGAGGAACTCATCAATAAAAATGTAGAAAAACGTAAAAAGCAGTTAGTAAAGACCTTCCAGGCAGTTCAGCAGGCAGAAAATGCTGCCAAGAGATTTAAGGAGGCAAGCGGGAAGACCCAGAAAGCTGCACGTAAGGCTGAATATGACAGCCTTATGAAAAATCTAAAAAAAGAGTTGCGTAAGCTCTCGGAAGCGGATGATGAAGTCGGAGAAGCCTGCGAAAAATATAATATCAAAGAAAAGATTGGCTTTAAGCCTCAGCTTACCGGATTTAATTCAATTGCGGATGCAAATGCATCAGGCGGATTGGGGCTTAAAGTAGCGCAAGTTGTTTCGAAAAACAGTGATTATGCACTCAAATGGTTTATTCCTGAAAAATGGCTTTATCTGGATAAATTCGTAGGTGCTGATGTTGGCGCCAATGTTTTTTCCTATTTTTCTAATCTTTTAGGCGGTCTTGCTGCTTTGTATTCACTCGCAAGCGGAACTGCCAATATGCATGCGGGAGATATTGGTGAGAAGGTTGTTAAGCTTATTAACTCGGTAGTAAGCGGAGGCCTTAGTGTAGGAAAAGCTATTGACACAGGTACGCAGAACCTTCAGTTTTTCAGAGAAGCTACAAAAGGAGCAAAGGCTGTAGGAAGTGAAGCACTGAAAACTGCAGGAATAGTTACTGCTTCTGTTGGTATAGCGCTTGGTACATATACTATGGCATCTGCAGGACTTGATGGCATTAATTCACTTAGAGCTTCATCATATCTTTCGAAAAAGAAAAAGAAAATATCCCTGATCAGAGATGACGAAAGTGAAGATCAGGATGTAATGCTGTTAGATAAAGAGGAACAAAAGAAAAAGGCAGAAGAAAAAGAAAAGGAAAAAGAAAGAGAAAAACAAATAAAATACGAACAGAATATGATAAAGCTTTCCCATAGAATAGCGGGTAAAAAAGCTACAGCAGGATTTATGGCTGCCGGCTCCGCTACAATTGGTCTTGTCAGCATATTTGTTCCGGGTATAGGGGCTGTTATTTGTGCAGTTGCTGGTATTGCAGCAGTAATTGCATCAAGTAGAGTTGAGAAAAATAAACTCGCAAGCCTCAGAACACAAATGTTTGATCTTTTCTTTGGAATGGATGAATTTGCAACACGTATAAAGAATATGCTTGCTGCAAAAGGAAAAAGGGTTTACGACGATGAACATTTTAAAGGAGATCTTCGCGGAAGAATTGCTTCGGCAGCAGGGTTTACAGACATTGGAACAGCCTGCAACAGTATAGCTAAAAAGTATGCTGAAATGGTTTGCTCAAAGCTCTTTGCCGATATTCCGAGATGGGAATCCGAAGATGAGAAAAATGGCTATATACAGCTGGTAAAAAGCTTTGGACTTCCTTACAATAAGGAAAAGAAGATTCCAAGCGTTGATGCATTGGCAAAGAAAATGTCAGGCAGATAAATACTAAGTGGGGATTAACACAAATTTTGGAGGTGAAATTGTGGATATTGAAAAAATAATGAATGAACGACATGAACTTCTTTTGAGAATGAGAGATGAACTTCAGAGTCAGTTTATTGCTGCCGAAATAAGGGAGCCGGAGCAGGAAAATATGCCTGCAATACTGAGCGTATTATTCGATGAACTTGGATTTGATGATGACGAAGCTTTCGGAGAATTCTTTTTTTACAACATCCCTTCCGAAGATGCGGACATTCAGCATTTTGCAGCAGTTATAACTATTGCTGATGATATACCTTCTGACCATCTGCCGGAATTATTTGAGGCTATGAGTTACATTAACAGGGAGCTTCCATGCGGATCATACAGTATTGACTCAGATAAAAAGTTTTTAACGTTCAGATTGACAGTACCGCTTAGCCTGAATATGACGGGGGATGAGCTTTACGAAGAGATGGATATCGTAATCGGAAACGCAATGGCACTTGTAGACACCCATATGGATATTCTTTTAAAAATCCTTTCCGGGGAAAAGGATATAGATTATGTAAAAGAGTCATTAAACAAAACGTTTTGATGAACAAATTCTTTTGATACACCACAATATATGGTACAATAACAAATAGATTTTACATAACAATTTTATGAAAAAAGTTTTGGGGGGATTTTCATAATGGCAAGCAAGCAGGTGTATCCTTTTGAACGTAATCGCTATTATCCGGGGAAGATGCTGACCACTGCTGATTTTCAGGCTGAGCAGAGCTACCACATTAACAAGATGCGGTTTATGAACAGCCTCTTATATGGCGCAGGTATTGTGTGCGGGTGCGGCGTAGTCAATCTTGACAGTGACTTGTCGATACTTGTTGAGAGTGGTGTGGCAATTGACGGCGACGGACGGGAAATAATAATCGATTCCACATTGGTAAAGAAGCTTTCTGCGATTGAGGGGTTTGATGATCTTACATCAAACACTGCTTGTCTTTGCGTCCGTTTCAAGGAAAAAGATATACATTCAGTATATGCTGTATCCCATAAAGAATCCGATCAGGAATATGAATATAACAGAATAAGTGAGGGGTATGAATTATTCCTTGTCGACAAAAATGAATATGATGATTCGGAAGAAGTGGAGTCCGAGTTCCTTCAAAAGGAAAAACTGTTTAAGGAGTCAGATTTTGAAGGATATATTGTGCTGCCCACTATTGCCAGCAAGGGACGTAATGTAAAGGCTCAGCTTGTTATCCGCAAGCTTTCATCTGCAGATGTAAAGTTGTCCTACAGAGGAATCCTTGATATCCCCAACTTTTCAGCGCCAGACGGTTCACAGCAGATTGATATTGCAGTTGATGAGATCAGACTTCCGGAGGGAAAAATATATATTGCTGATTTTTGGATGAAGGTGCAGGATCAGCCCGGTGAAGATGCCAATGTCATACTTCGAAGCGGATCTGCTGCTGCATTTAAAGATGATAAGGCGATTTCGGTTGAAGGTAGTTTCTCATTGAGAGTAAGAATGTCTGATGAAATGCCTGCTTCTATTATAAGAAGAGAGAACGGGAAGCTTTCATTGGAGATGAGGAATGTATCGCATATTTCCTCCATAAAGCTTGCAGAAATAGACCTTTTGAGAAACGACAGTGCTTACGTTATAGATAAGGTTCGTGAGGTAAAAAAGAATCCATATATAGAGCTTCCCTCCCAGGAAAAGCAAAAAAATGATTTTTTGGAATTTTTCCATAAGGATGCGGAAATTTCAGCGTTAGCAAAGGCAGACATAAAGCCTGTACCGACACAGCCTGTTATGGATTATGCAGCTTCCGGGCTTAAGGATATTGCGACAGGTGTTCTTGAAATTCCTCTTGGAAGAGAGGCAAGAACCGGCGATATCAGATATTCCGGAGAGATAACTCATGGACTTGGAGCAGGTAATGTATATGTGTCCATCGGCTATGAGTATCTGTCACAGGATCAGGCTATAGGCGCAAGTGCGAAGAGTACGGTTTACGGTAACCCCGAGCTGTTCTCAAGACAAAACCAGCAGCTTGTAGATGCCGAGACTGCCGTGAGAGTTCTGAATGACAAAGGAAGCTTTGTGGTTGCGGCAAAACTTTTACATGACGTTGATTTCCTTGTTCTGACATACAGATGGGTTGCAATAAAATTCCCTACAGGTGAAGAACTTAAGGCAGCAGATTATTACGGTAAATCAATCACTGCCAAGACACCTACTGTAGTTATGAGGCCCAGAGAAAATTATTACTTCGGAATAGAGTATCACAATATGGAAGCCTGCAGCATCACCTATGAACTGACAGCATCCGGAAGTGGAGAAATCACTACAGACGGTGTATATACAGCACCTGCGAAGGAAGGTGTATATGAGATTCGTATTTACTGCTCAGATATGCCGATGGTATGCACCTATGCGTATGCGATAGTAAAAACAACTGCACAGGATGACGATCCGGGAGTTATAGAGGAGAAGGAAAAGGAACCTTTGGTTAAGCTTCCGAACGTTAATCTTTGAGGGGAACAGGCATGATTTATGAATCCGGTAAAATGCGACTTTTGCCTGTTGCGACTAAGAGCATTGGGCAAGTCAATGACTGCTATATATGCAGGGATCTTGCTTCATCCGGGGGGATTCTGTATACGGTAATCGTGGTGCACGACCATGAGCTTGTTAGAAACATCCTGGAGCTTTTTAAATTCTCCAATAGAAAAGGAGAAGAGGTCCTCATTGATGCTTTTGCTGCTGGGGACAAACATGTTATGGTTTTTCCTTTTCATAATGAAAGACCGTTATTTGATTTTTATGAGGGGGAGAGTCTGACTCTTTCACAGTGTGAGGATATCTGTATAAGTGCAATCCTTGCATGTATCACGTCCGATCTCCCATATCCAATTTTATATTTACTTTTATCAGGGAATATGCTCAATCTGGCCAGTGATGGTTCGGTCTTTTTGGGGTACGAAATGGATCTGTCAAAACTCGATATGAGTATAACAGAGAAGGAGTGTACAAATCTTTGTGCAAAAATCCTGTTAGAACTTTTAGAGCCCAAGTCCGGTCAGAAGGCTACAAGCTATTATCTTCTTGAGAAAAAGGTTGCAAACGGAAGCTATCAGAAATTTCCGGATCTATACAGGGATGTGACAATAGCTGCCGTTACAAAGAAGAAGATTACGCCCTTTTTTGTTTTAAAATTGTGGCTTAAAAGAAATGCTGATACGTTTTTCGGCATATTGTTCTGGATAAGTCTGATACTTGGAATAATCGCAGTAAGCATTATTTTGTCACGCTTTTTCCTTGGCGGGAATTCCTGGTTCAGGCTGCTTTTTAATACCTTTAAGAATATTGGAACAGAGAGTTTGGTACAGTAAGAAAGAGGCTTAATATGAACCAGCCAGGTATGAGAATAAGAATTACCGTAATTCTATATATACTCAGCTTTACCATTTCATTATTTATCTTTTCCGCTATTATGGATGACTTAGCGATAAATTTTGAATACACTTCGTACGCTTCCTGTGCGACTTTGGATAACAATATTTTTTATGCACAAAATACCAGAAACGGTGGAGTTATCCTAAAACTTGATACAAGCGGAAAAGTAAAGAAGATATTCCGCAGCCTTTTGTACGGAGAAGAAAGAGTTCTTGCTGTTTCAGCTTATGATGGCAGGTTATATGCTGTACTCTCCAATTATTCAAATGAGTTTGACCACGATAATACCGATGGATATGTGCCAAAAGCATACTACAGAATTTTGTGTATGGATGAAGATTTTTCAGTTGTAGCCGATACTTCGAAATTCGCCATTGATGAAGGAGTCATATTCAATGATTTAAGCGTTGATAAAACAGGAATGATCATTACCGCAATAACCACTAATGGTAAATCGGTATGGGTATACCATATAGGTAACGATCAGCTTAGAGAGGATTTTAGTAAAGAAGAAAAGCCTACTGTGGTTGAAGCTATATGGACCAAGAATGCCAAAGCAGGCAGATTTTATTCAGATGCACTTTATACGGACAATCAGCTTTATGTAAGAACTGATGCTGATGGGCCTGCAGGTGTTTTGAGCGTAGATTCTTATATAAAGGAAATAGTTGGCAATATAAAGCTTAGCGCAGGTCAGGTATTTACATTGTATTCCGGCTACATAATCAGATATGTGACGTTTCTTCTGATATGGTTTGTGCTTTTGTTTTTTATTATAAAAGTGCTGTTTAGCAGAAACAGAACGTTTTACTTTCTTCTAATAGCGGAAGGTGTTCTTTTTTGTATCACTCTTGTGGGAACAATGGCAATTGTCCGTAACTTTTATGATGCAAGAGTATTGGAACATTCAAGATTTGCGGTAACTTCTCTTTTCGGACTTGCGGATGAAATAGGACTTAATAATGACGAAGACTACACTGATAAAGATATATACGCTACCGAAAGATACCAGGAAATAAAAGACGATATCTGCGAATTTGTACGAAGAGACGGAAACACTGATGTATTTTACGATGTGTTTTTATATAACCTTTCAGACGGAATGGTTTGTGTAAGTTCAAGCGGAAGGAACAGACAGGCTTTTACAGATATATTTGGCTCAGGCCTTTCAGAGCTTTCTGAAGAAATATACAGAGGCAGAAGTTATTCAAAAACCGACATTGTTGTAGAAGGGCAGGATTACAGAGCCGTAGCCATAAAGAGCGGTGACAGTACACCAAGATATGCACTGATGGCTATTATAAATGTTGCTACTTTTGACAAAACTGTTTTCATAAAGAATCAAGGATTTTTCCTTTTGTTTTTGACAATTTTTGCATTGGGAAGTGCCCTTGTTATATTTGTTTGGAGACTATATTTAAGAGACATTACTGTACTTGAGTACGCGCTTTCCAGTGCTGCAGGCGGTGGGAGATTTCCCGAAAGACCTGCAAATGTTGGTATAGATGTCAAGGAAATGTGGGATTCTGTTACAGAAATAAACAAAAAGCTTGAAGAAAACGAGTATATAAAAATCAGAATCCTTGAGGCCTACTACAGATTTGCACCTAAAAATGTGGAGAGAGCACTTTTTAAAAACTCAATTTTAGAGGTACAAAACGGTAGCTCATCTGCAATTAAAGGAACAGTTGCTGTTATAGGAATCGATATAGGAGGCTATGCTCCGGGCAAGCTTGATTCTGTTCTGGAAAGTATAGGTGAATATCAAAAAGAAAATGACTGTATGATAGTAGGAAAATCTCCGGACCTCTCGCTTATAGAGATGTTCTTTATGGAGACTGACAGTAGCATAGTAAAGTTCATGATCGATCTCTACATACAGAATATGAAAAACCGTGATTTGGCTGTTCTTAGTACAGTTCTTTGTTATGACGACTGTAATTTCTGTGTAATGGGAGGTTCAGAGGAAGCAACTATTTACCTTCATTCAGAAAATCAGCAGGTTGAGAAACGGATTGTGGAATTTGTACGTAATTTAAAAATCGGACTTGTAATAACCGAAAAAGTCAGAGATAGGGAAAATGTAGAGAGTCCGATCAGATTTATGGGTTATTCAAAATATGAACAGGACGGATCACCCATGGAGCTGTATGAAGTTCTGGATGCATATCCTGCAAATTTAAGAGCTAAAAGACTTAGTACACTTGAGAGATTTGACGATGCTCTAAAGTGCTACATGGATAAAGATTTCTATATAGCAAGAACAAAGTTTTCGGATATTTTAAAGGAAACACCGGATGATAATCTTGCAAGATGGTACGTATTCGAGAGTGAAAAATATCTGAATGAGGTTGCAGAAGGAGATAAGTATAAGTTTTTACATTTATAAAATCCGACTTAAGGTAAAGTACGGTCAGGTTTTATTATAGAAGAACTAAGGAGGTCTTATGATTGGGGGAGACGGTCTTCTTAACGTACTGATACAGACTATCAGATCCAGGATGACTGGGCTTGTAACAAAGTTCAGACTGTATACTAACTGGAACTTTATAAAGACTAAGATTGTTGCCAGACTGAGGGATTTCTTCGCTGCACTTCTTGGGGTAAAACCGAGAAATAAGCATGACTATTACACCATCGGAAGATGGATGATTTCCAAAAGGCTTGTATATGCATTTGTTATCATCATCGGTGTTATAAGTATCTGGTACATAACCACAGAAAGCACTCTGTTTAAGCGATTTGCAGAGGATGGAATAAAAACCTACAACTATGATTCTTTCAGACTTCGTATGGCTAAGGGACACGTAAAGATAAAGGGAAAGAGTGGATATCTGGCATACGATGGAAATGTACAATCCGGATTTGTTGAAGGGGAAGGTACTCTTTTTAATAAAGAAGGAACGGTTATTTATACCGGTAATTTTTCTGAGAACAAATACGAGGGAGAAGGCACTCAGAACTATAACAGTGGTGTTATGCATTACAGAGGCGGCTTTCATGAGAACATCTATGAAGGAAAAGGAACTCTTTACAGAGAAGACGGGACCACAGAATATGTCGGCGACTTTTCCCAGGGAATGAAAAACGGTACCGGTGTTCTTTATGACAGAGCTGAGAATGAATTATATACTGGAACCTTTTCAAGTGATTCGATAGTTTACAGTGAGCTTTTAGGCAAGACTGCAAGTGAAGTTGCTGAATGCTACAAAGGGAAGGGAGAGCTTTTCACAGCGTCCAATGAATCGGTGTATGTGATGCAGGGAATAAATGCACTTTACCATGCTGAGATGGAAGCTGAAGCTCTTGATGAAAGCGAAGTAATTGATTCGGTATATGTGCTTTCGGATATTTTTAATTACGGAAATATCAAGGCAAAGACCCTGGGAGAACTTGAGGAATTATTCGGGGATCCTGTATATGAAGGCAATACCGGTGTTATTTTTCCGGAAGCTGTAGCAATTAACCGTATCAATTCGGAAAGGTCAATTCTTCAGGGAAATGTCAAAATGGATACAGAACAGCCCTTTACGGATGTGACAGAGGTTAACAGCTTTGATCACGATTATGCTATATATGTTTATTCCTTTAAAAAAGGAGACAATATTTATTCATTTGTAACTAACGGAATAAATGATGGTTTTGAATTTTATTATATAACGGGTACAGAGGGTGAAGGTGCGTGAGCTTCATGAAAAACTGAATATAGGTATACGGATGTGGCTGGCGGTAGTTACAGTGTGTACTTTTATGACATCTATGTGCCCGTCTTCGACAGCACTTGTCGCACATGCGGAAATTCCGACAAAAAAGGTCCTTACACTAAAGGCATGCAGGAATCTTGCGATTCAGAATTCGACAGATTATGAAAGTGCGGAGATGGCGATTGAGTCTAAGAAGGCAGCTTATGAGAGTGCCGTTAAAGCGATAAATCTTAAGAAATTATCCATGGCGCAGTTTAGATGGTCACCGCTTTTAAGCTTTAAATTTCCGACTTCTCCTGATTTTTCAGAGGCTTCGGAATTTACTTATAAGCCTATATCCATTCAGTATGAGATTCAGATAGCAGAGCATAAGCTTCAGGATAAAACCTATGAAATAGCGGAGAAGGTAAATAATCTCTTTGTTGAAATAGTAGTACTTCAGGAGTCGCTTGCTTTTAATGAGAGGAGACTTGAGGTATTAAAGACCGGTCTTGCAAGAAATGAAAAAAAGCTATTGATAGGACAGGCTAACAAAAGTGATGTTGAAAAGCTTCAGAAAAAGGTAGAAACGGTAACAGGAAAGATTGCTGCTGATAAAAGAAACTATGAAGCGAATCTGAAAAAATTATCGAACATGCTCGGTCTTGATGTTACTACAGGCTACAGCTTTGAAAAACCTTTTGTAGAAGCGACCCTGGAGAGATCAAAGCTGGATGCACTCATTGAATATACTGAGGACAGGGATGAGACATATTATGAAGCATGCATAGCTGAGGCAACTGCAAGAGCTGAATTGATGATAAATAAAGGTCTTATGGCCAATAAGTATGGCGGAGATTACAACCTTATAGCGGGTTATGTAAATGCTGCCATCAATGGTGACAAAATAAATAAAAAGACATTCATGGCTTCTTACAAGTCTTTTATAAAAAAGATTGACAGCTACTGGGAAGGTTCGAAAAGGATTATCTTTTTCAAGATTCCAAGGCTCTGGTTTAAGGGAGACATGGATGGCAGCAGATATATTGATGATGATCCATATGTTCTGTATCAGAATACTTTAGATTATGCTACTGCTCTGAATGAAAAGAAAGCAGCAAAAGAGGAACTTGATCAGAGCGTTATTGATACTTTTAACAATTATGTATCGGTTAAAAACTCATATAAGCAATATTTAAAGGATGTTGATAATGCTGAGAAGAATCTTAAGAAGGATGAAATAAAGAACAGAATGGGAGAGCTGACCTTTGATGAATATGATTCTGAGATGGAAAGCTATGAAGAACTGCAAAATAGCATGTTTGACGCTATGAAGCTTTATACCACGACGCTTTACTCTTTTGACAGACTGACCTGCGGCGGAATAAGCGGATTGCTATCCGGAACGGATGCCGACTTAAAAACTGCGGTAGTCGGAGAAAGCTATGTTGAAAAAAATGAGCTTCAGGGTGCCTATTATACCTTAAGGTCAATAATCCAAAAACAGGAATTTGAACTTTCACTGATGATTCCTGAGGACTTTGACATAGATATTACTGACTATGAGCTATGGGTTGATAACATACTTATAGGTGAGAGGACACCTAAGGATAAAAAATTAAGGCATCTTACACTTACGGTAGATAACGTATCGCAGGCAAAGATAAGACTTTATAACGGTGATACATTTGTAGATGACTGTATTATTGATCCGTCGACTGAATCAGGGCCGCTCACTATTACAAGCGGATTTGATATTAAGAAAGTAGAATCGGATCAGCTGGGTACTTATGAAGTTAATATAAGTGAAACAACCGGAATAGTAGAGCTTTCATTTAAAATGATTGATTCGGATATTAAGAGCTTCAAGGTTCTTACGGAAGATGGAAAGCCTCTTGGCGGAGATACACCTGTTGATATTAAGAAATCACTTAAATATATTTCCATCATACAAGAGTCACTTTCAGATCTTACGATAGAGTTTTATGATGCGGGTGGAGCCTTGATCAATAAGGGAAGATTGGTAGAAGCAAGTTCTACGGTTATAAAAAAGGAAGATGAATGATGAAAGGTAAGAATGAATTACCGATTAAGTTCATAAAGAGATTTACGGTATTTGCTGTTTCTATAAGTCTGGTTGCTGCGGCACTTTCGCATACAGCTACCACAAAGGCAGTCTTTGATCCTGAAAAAGGGACTACTTATCAGGAATTTTCTTCAAAGACAAAAGTGGATGATTCAGTACTGTTTATAGGTACATATATCATCCACAAGGATGCCTTAAACGACCAGCTTTATGACAGAGCAAAGGAATCGGGAAGTGCTTCGGGACAAAGCGAAGTGTACTATAAATCAGAACTTTCCGATGGTAAATGGTTTAATGTCGGTGATATAGAGAACGGGGTAAAAGGCATTTCTTCAGAGGGTAAGCCCGAGAGCATTGATACCATAAATCCGTTATACGTTACCTACTATGTGGGGGCTGACGGAATAATGAAGGATGCAAAAACACTTGCGGCAATTAATCCCTTTGATGTTCCAAATCCTTATGACCTGGCATCCCTTGAAGAACTTGATCCCATAAGAAATCAGTTTACTATGTCACAGTCGGCTAAAAGTATTACACAGGATGATTTCCTTGATGGAAAAGGCTCCATGGATTCAGGAAATATCAGAAGTGATGTTTATTACTATCAGATACTCAGTACATTTTTTAATCTGGATTTAAGGGATGAACAGACTAATAAGTGTGATGAACAGCTAAAAGGACTTAATAACAGCTATATTGCTTTAAAGGCAGCAGGAAAAGAGGATGAGGCCAGCCTGGTATTCGGACTTATGGAAAAGGTTGATGCCACAAGAAGAGCACTGATAATGGAGAGACTAGCGGAGCTTGACAGTAACCTCCTCAACACTCTTTATACTCTTGCAAGCGGAAGCTACTATACACCTTACGGAAAATTTAAGGATTCAAGCGTTGAGACCAATGCTGCATCACAGCCTGAATACACAAGAGAATTAGAGGACTCTTTAAAGCATAATTTTACCGGAAATAATAGTGCGTTACCGTTTATCAACATTCTTTTCGAAAGACTGGGGATAATATCTAATCCCAACGGATGGTGGACTGTTCTTGACAAATATGAAAAGGAAAAGAAGAAGAGAGCAGAAGAAGCTAATAAAGGTAATGATGATTATAAATATGATGAATTAACACCCTCAGAGTATCCTTTCAGTGCAGACTCAGCAATACTTGATGCCATAGGAACCGCAATGTCCAACTGCAGTGACAGCTATACCAAGCATCTTTCCAAAGCACTTGTGGATTCTGATGATATTCTTGGACATGCTATTTATGAGTATAGCAGCCAGATTATTGAACAGACTTCGGGAAGCTCAGTGGGCGGTCCCGTAGAATACTTAAAATATGCGACCAATATTCGAGACAACATAATCGGAGATAAAAACGGAGAGCTCTCACTTTTAAAGGGAAGCCTTATAGGTCTTGCTTCTGATAAATATGCGGGATCGGCTACAGCAGGAGTTAACTCTGAATATGCGACGCTTTCCTCAGTAGGATTGAAAAAGAGTTCATTGGAGGATCAGAAATCCGGTGAAGAAGGTGACAGGTCGATGCTTCAATATCTGATAGAGGCAATGAGGCAAAGAGATTCTGCATCAAATGCTCTGGAATTTGTAAATGAAAGAATCAGCTGGTCGGAAAAGCTTCTTTCCGGAATACCGTCTGATGATTACAAGACATATTCAACTTCTTCTGTTCAGGCACATATCGTATGGCTTAAAGATGAGGCGCAGAAGATAAAAAATTCTGATGAATCATTAAAGTCCAAATCAGATGAACTTAAGGAAAAGAAAGCAGAACTGCAGAAAAAGAGAGATGAGTGTCTTGATAACAATGATCTTGCAGGAGCAGCAGCATATGATGCAAAGATTGCTGCGGTAGATAATGATATTGCAGATGAAGCAGAAAAAGTTGCCAAAGAACTGGCTGCAGGAGAAAGCTCTGACAAGGGCAAAGGTACAGGAAGCGGAGCAGGAACAGGTTTGGGAACTGGCCAGGGAGCAGGAAGCGGAGCAGGTACAGGCACAGGAACCGGGGCAGGAAGCGGAGCAGGTACAGGTGCAGGTACAGGTGCAGGTACAGGTGCAGGAAGCGGAGCAGGTACAGGCACAGGAGCCGGAGCAGGAGCAGGAACAGGAAGCGGTGCAGGAACAGGTTCAGGCACTGACGCAGGTAAGAATACGCCTAAGCTTTTGCCTGAGGAAAAACTTGTAAATAAACTTGCTGAAAAGCTTAAGGATAATCCTGACAAAGATATATCGGGAGCTTTGGGCGTACTTGCTGATATAGGTGCTACAGATGTGCTTGATAAGCTTCTTTCAAAATTAAAGGAAGAAGGTGCAGACGCTGATAAGATAAAAGAGATTGAAGATGCTAAAAACAAAGCTGAAGAAACAGTAAGCGGTGCGTCCGGGAATGAAGGTGCCAAAGGTAGCGAAAGCGCCAAAGGCAATGAAAGCACAAAAGATAATGAAAATGGCATAGATCCGAGTGCAACTCTTAATGACAAAATAGAGCAAAGCGCAAAGATTAAGCTTGATAAAGATCACAATGCCGATGTGTCTGCAGAAGTGGATATGCTAAAGGATGCAGGAACAGCAGCTGATCTTAATTCCATTCTTGATAAAGCAAAAGAGGTCGGAGCATCCAAGGATACTATAGATATGATACAAAAGGCCCGTGATGAAATGCTTGAGAAAGAAGCGGAGGAGGATGCCAATAAAGACGCTGCAGACAAGGGGGCCGGATCTTCTGATAAGGCAGATAGCAAACAGGCAGTAGATCCTACGGCTTCGCTTACGGAGGAACTCATAGACAAGGCTCTTGAAAAGCTTGCAGATAATGCTGATGCAGATCTTTCGGGAATAGCTGAGGCCCTTGCGGGACTTGGTGCTGAAGAAGCTCTTGATGCACTTCTTGAGAAGGCAGCAGGTAGCGGCGCATCAACAAGCACTCTCTCAGGTATCAAGGATGCCAAGGAGTCTATGAAAGAGAATATCACCTCCGTGGACGCAGATGCTCTTTTAGCTCAGCTGGAGGAAACTGTCGGAGGAAGTATTGATGATATGAAAGCCGATGATCTTGCTGTTGCCTGTGCTGTGGCATCAACTCTTGCCAGGATGGGAATAAATCCTGCAAAGGACGTAACAAAGACCATAGTGGCAAAGATGATTTCAGACGGCAATAAGAATATGTACAGGCAGTATACAGCTGATAAATCCATCGAATATATAGCAATGGACACTATTTCAAACTGCACAGACTTTAGATATTTCTATGATGACAATAAGTCTACAGCAACAATGACAAAAGGTGCAGTCATATATATTTTTAAACGCGGAAGTGATGAAATGCGCAAGCAGAGTATGTCTGCAGAGCCTGAAAAAATGGCTAATAAGATTGAATATAGTGGTACGGTTTATATATCAGAGGATGACGCACTAAGCTATTTTAAATGCTGTGCCGAATACATTTACGGTACTGATTACGCAATCTGTCTGAATACAACAAAGAAGACAAGGATTGACGGATACGTTGATGAGCTTCAGGAATTCTTTAAGAAATAAAAGAACAGAAAGGAAAATATGGCAGATTACCCTATTATTTCTGACGTAAGTTCATACATAGTAAGGACACTTCGCGAAAAGATGTGTCCTGAGCCCATTCCATCACCTAATAATATAGAGATTTCATCTCCGGCATCTCAGGATGTTGATTATCTTGTAGGGGTGTATCTCTATGACATACGTGAAGAGATGGAGGTGTCTTCTCCAAGATATGTTCAGAGGGGAAAGGCAGAAATATCAAGACCGCCAAGACCATATGCACTATATTATATGGTCTTCATAAACGGATCCGGACAAATGGGTCTTAAAGATCCGGATATGCAAAAAATAGTTGGGAAAATAGCGCAGATCGTGAATGACAACAATTCCGTCAGACCCAACGAACTCCAATCATGGCTCGAAACTCAGGAACCTCCGATAGTACTGTCTCAAGCGAAGATAAGTCTGGAGGAAAAGGTAAGGGTGTGGCAGGCAATCAATAAGCCCTATCAGCTTAGCCTGTTTTATAAGGCGGGCCCGGTATACCTGTCAAGCGCAGAAGTTGTTAATACACCGCGCGTTACTGATGCGAGCTTTGAAATTGGAATTACCGGCGAAGAAAGGGGGTAAAGCTATTAAGTGACTAAGGTGATTACAGCAAAACTTACACTTGCGGTGCGGCTACTCGATACCACAACCGGTAGAGAGATAACCGAGACGGATTTGCACTTTATGATTGATGGGGAAAGAGTTATACCCATGAAAAAAGAGAGTGCAGTGTTTGTTTTCGTAAACCTTTGCAAAGAAGACTTTCTTATGCAGATCAATGTTTACGGATACGACGAAATGACAATGCAGGTGAAAACAAATGAGCTGGATCATAGGTTTCCTATGTTAGATGTTTTCCTGATGCCGTCAGAGAAAAATCGATTAGGTGGCGATGTACTAAAGATTACCGGAAACCTTTCAGGACTGGAATATATCGAGGCGATAAGCTTAAGTCGTCCGATAGGAATCTTCCACAGCGAGGCGAGTAAGAGGGATGTATATAAAATGAACCTTCTTCCCCTTGTGCCGGGAGGAGGTGTAAGGCTCGACCTTATGAAATATGCAATATTTAATGAAGCAGAAGGGCGCTACGACTGCTTTGAGGTCAAAGGGCGTGACACCGAAAACAGTTTCATTTTGACAGAAAAATTGCAAAATGAACACAGACCTAATGACAAAATCTACCGGTTAATTTACGGAAGAGCCGGTCCTGGAGACAGATTTACTCTCAAGGTGAGAGATGAAGGTGAATCTTTACCGTATCTTATTCGTTTTGGGATTGATGGTAAAGAGTATTTCAGGAAACTTGATTTTCATCTTGAAGCAGGGGAGATAAATCTTCTTAAAGGCTCCGACAAAGAAAAATCTTTAGATTGGAAGGATGGAGAAAAAGATGAGTGAGCTTGTAACAATGTCCGGTACATGCGTATGTTCCATGGGAACGGCGCCTGCACCGATTAAAGTAACAAGTCAGGCAAAGGTTCTTGCAGGCGGAAAGCCCTGCGCAACAATTGCCGATTCAGCTCCGCTCTCTAATGTAGGCCCATTCGGTATGTGCACATCACTTGCAAATCCCCAGGTCGCTGCAGCAACTGCAGCAGCATTGGGAGTCCTGACACCGCAGCCATGTGTACCGGCTCCTGCGGGAAGCTTTATTCCCACAAAGCCCAAGATCATTATTGGCGGCAAACCGTGTCTGACAAATGACTGCAAACTGATATGTTCATACGCAGGCCAGATTTCCATCGTTAATCCGGCTCAGGTAAAAGCGACCGCACAGTAAATCAAAAAGAGAGGTAAAGTATATGGCAGAGTATTTTTCACCAGGCGTATACGTTGAAGAATATGATAATTCTCCCCGCAGTATCGAAGGCGTTGGTACATCTACAGCTGGCTTTATCGGACTTGCGGAGAAAGGCCCTATTGTTGGAGCACCTGTTCTCATTACGAACATGAAGAGTTTTAAACAGAACTTTGGTGGCTATCTTACTGAATTTGGTTACGGAGAATATCGTTTTCTTGCTAACAGTGTTGAACAGTTTTTTGAAAACGGCGGAACAAAATGCTTTGTAATGCGTGTTGCTCCAAAGGATGCAAAAGAGGCAACTGCAAAGAAGGGTATCCTTACAGTAACTGCTTCAAGCCCCGGAGCATGGGGAAATAAGGTGCAGATAGCAGTATCAACAAGTAAGAGAAAGAAACTTCAGCTTACTGAGAAAACAGAGACTGCTTACATTGCAAGATCAATCGAAGGTTTCAGAGAAGGAGATATTGTCGAGTTCGAGGGTACATATACCAAGATCAAGACAATCTTCGACAGGGAAGTAACCTTTGAAGACGAGCTTCCGGATACAGTAATAGATCCGGGACTTGTACCAAAATCAGTTTTATATCTTGTTACCATTGATATGACTGTACGTTACTCAGATGAAACGGAAAACTATCAGGATCTTTCACTTAACATTGAATCACCGAGATATATCGGATCAAGACTTGATTCAAGTGAAATAATCAAGATTGAAGTTGCACTCCCGAAGGAAACAGGAAATCCTGTTGAAGCTATTCTGGGAGAAGGCCAGACTGATGGAATCTTCTATCTTGAAGGCGGTGCCGACGGTTCTGTATCGAAGGTTGATGCAGGCACTTTCATCGGAGAGGACAACGGCCCCGGCAAACGTTCAGGACTGCAGTCATTTGTTGATAATAATCTCATCAGTATGCTTGCAATTCCCGGTGTCACAATTCCGGAAGTAATAGTGTCACTGGTCGGACATTGCGAGAAGCTGGGCAGCCGCTTTGCGGTACTTGATATGCCAAGGGACAGCTACAAAGTGCAGGATCTTTTAAACTACAGACAGATAGTGGATTCAACCTATTGTGCTATGTATCATCCCTGGATAAAGGCTTACGACAGATCATCCAACAAGCCGGATTTCTTCCCTCCGTCAGGTGCGGTAATGGGCGTATTCGCAAGAACAGATATAGATCGTGGTGTACACAAGGCACCTGCTAACGAGGTAGTATTCTGCACAGGTCTTTCTGTTAACTACACCAAGGAAGAACAGGATTTCCTTAATCCTGAGGGCGTAAACCTTATCAGATCACTTCCCGGACAGGGTATCCGTATTTGGGGCGCAAGAACTGCTTCCAGCAACAGCTCCTTTAAATATGTCAATGTCAGAAGACTGTTCATCTATGTGGAAGAGAGTATCAAGAAAAATACAAACTGGGTTGTATTTGAGCCTAATGATTCTACTCTTTGGCAGAGAGTCAATCTTACTATTTCCAATTTCCTTGACGGACTTTGGAGAAATGGAATGCTGGCAGGTGAATCAGCTGCAGAGAGCTTTTTCGTAGACATCGGACCATCTACCATGAGTAAGGATGACATCATGAACGGAAGACTTATTTGTAACATTGGTATAGCACCATCCCGTCCTGCTGAATTCGTCATCTTCAGGGTAACACAGCATACCGCTGAAGCCGGTGGTGGCGCAGAAGAATAATAGCAATCGGGAATGATAATTGAAAGGAGTCTTAGATTATGGCTACTGCTTATGAAAATGGTAAAGGATCTGCCTATCCATTAACTAAAATGAATTTCATCGTGACAGTAGATTCTATCTCAGGAACGGCAGCCTTTTCAGAGGTTACGGGAGTTGAGGCATCAGTAGATGTAATTGAGTTTCGTCAGGGAAATTCAGGTTCACTTGCACCCGTAAAACTTCCGGGACTTGTAAAGCATGGTAATGTTACTCTTAAGATGGGTTATATTCTTTCGAGTGCATTTAAAACCTGGGTTATGGATTGTGTAAGTGAGACCAGAGGATTACCTCCGCGTCATAACGTTATTATCGAGCTTATCGATATTAACGGAGGAGCACCTACAGCAACAGTGACATCAGCTACAGGTACGGTTCAGTGGACACTGACCAATGCATGGGTAACAAAGTACAATGCACCTGATCTTGATGCAAAGAACAGTGATGTTGCAATTGAAACTGTTGAGATTGCTTACGAGGAGCTTGTAATACCTAACTAATTAAGGCCTATTTACCTTTAGGGCACAGGAGCCTACGCTCCTGTGTCCAATAAAGCAAATATGCCATATGAAATACCGCAATGGGGATATGCGGATATTTTTCGGATTTTGTTTTACTATTTTTTTTACAGGAGGATGATATGGAAACAGTTTATGATTTTACATTACCGAAAGGGTATATGGATTCACACGGGGAGCTTCATAAAAAGGGCAAAATGAGACTGGCTACTGCAGGCGATGAGATATCCGCCACAAGGGACCCCAGAGTTTTGGCCAATCCGTCATTTCTGACAATTGTAATCCTTAGTAAGGTAATAACAGAGATAGAAGGCCTTGAATCGGTTACGGCAACTACCGTAGAGCAGTTTTTTACTGCCGATCTGGCATTTTTACAGGACATGTATCAGAGAATAAACGATGTTGAAGCGCCCACAATGAAGTGCGTTTGTCCTGACTGCGGCAAAACCTTTGAGGTTCCTCTAAATTTTACACGGGAGGGCTAAGACTTTATCCAAAGGATGAACTCTACAGAGAGATGAGTTTTATTTCCTACTACTTTCACTGGGGACAGGATGAGGTCATGAACCTGGAGCATTCTGAGAGGCGAAGGTGGTGCAGTGAAATATCAGAGATAAATAAGAGTCTTAATCCCTCTAAAAAGAAAAAAGAAAAAAGTATTTTAGACATGAAACCAACGAGGTAAGAATATGCCAGGGACTTACAAAGGTATAATTGATACTGTTGCACCGGCAGTAATGAGTGAAGGTGGAGCAAATGTAAAAAATGATGCTCTTCACAATCCTGTTACAGCATTTAATTTTGTACTTGAGGTGGAGGCAATTTATTATGTTCCGCTCAAGTCTGTGAAGGCTTTTACAAAGGAAAATGAATATGAGTATATACGAGAGGGCGGTGTAAACGATTATGTTCATTTGAAAAGAAAACCGATTTCAAAGCCGTTTACTTTTCAGGTGGAAAGATATGTCGGAACAGATACGGTAAACGACCCGCTTGCAAACGGAACAGAGTTCATTCTGCCGCTTGTACTCTATATCTATAAGCATAAAGCAAAACAGGGATACGCATCGTCGGCACCATCCGATCCTTCAAGAATTTATATCTTTACCGGATGTACGGTTATAAGTAAGGAATACGGAGCGCTGGATGCGGAGAGGAGCGGCCTTCTTACGGAAACCTCTACTATTGCCTATAGAGAGCTTATCGTGGTTCCGAAGTTATAAGGCAATACGAATAAATAATTATCTAAGGGAGCTAGGCTATGCTGAAGATTTTATCACCGATTGAAATCAAGGCAAAAACTTCATATATACGTAATCCTGAAGCATTCTATTACAGAATTATCGGTAGTTATTCTCTTTTGGAGAGCGGTATTTCAAAGGAGGATCTGCTTCACATTTCAACAACACCTCCGGAGATATATGTATCCGAAGGTGAAGGAATGACTAGTATTTTAAACAGATCCGAAAGTAATACGACCAATCTTCAGAAGGTGGAGGTCTTAAATAACGTTCTTAACCGTATAGTTGCATCGGCTGACGTTAATCTTACCTATCAGGACAGAGTTTTTATTACGGACGCCTTATACAAGCTTGGAATAAGAGATGACAGGAAGTTTATGAATGCCTTTTACCGTATGGCAAGAGAAACCAAAAACCTTAACAAGCTTATAAATCTGTATATTGAAGGTGGTCATAATTTAAGAGAACTTGTTGAAAAGTATGAGAGCACTATAGAGAAGGAAAAAAAGTCCGAGTTTGTAAGTTATGAGAAGGAGAGGGAAAACACTCTTTTTTCAAGAATAATGGACAGACTTCATACGGGAGATATTTACAAGGCTGTTTCGAGCTTCAATAAGAGCGTTAATGAAAATGAGATTAACAGAACGGAGTACAGCCTTTCCGATCAGACTTACACCGCGCAGCACATCCTTTTGGGCGGACTTAGACAGAATGCGAAAGTAACGGAAGAAAACCTCGTATTTTTTAACAGTGATATTTATGAGCAAAATGAGAGCTATGATGAATCAGATATTTCAAATGTAAAAAATGACATTACAGCAGCGGTACTTCTTGATGTTTTGAAAAATATCTATCATACGGGCTTTGAAAAAATAAGCAGAAGGCAGGAATCATATTTTGAATTTGAGGATACCTTCTATAAAGCAGCCGATCAGACCTTTGTAAGACTTTTGGATAATACGCAGATAAATTCTTACACAGCTGAAAACAAAGAGGAGCTTGCAATCCTCGGAGACAGACTTGAAACTGCGGAGATTGAAATTCTTGAGAAGGTGGGAAAAGGGACAATAACCACGAGAGAGCTCAAAAAGCTGTCGGATGTGATTAACTCCGTGATTGTTCAAAATGACAGAAGTGTATTGGATTACTCTACATATCTCCAGATACTTGGCAGAGAAATTCTCTCATCACAGGAACGCATGCAGCAAAGTATGACAGGCCCGGGGCAGGGAACAATACTTGAGCTCACACAGAATTTCAACAAGGTATTGGAAGAGGATAATACCAGACAGATAAATGAATTCGTAGATTCGCTTAATATAAAAAATGAAGCGCAGAGAAATGAATATATAAATTATATTGAGAATATAATAAAAATTTATCTGCCGGACGAAGGCGCAAAAACCGGTTCCGAAGGAGAAAACAAAGAGCAGCCTTTTGTATCGGAAAAGGATATATATGAGGGCCTTCGGGAAATAGTATATAAATATGAAAAACCGGGCGAAGAAGAGGAAATGCCGGCAGACCTTGAAATCCTAAAAAGAGAGGAACAGACAGGATTAGAAGCTAAGGCAAAGGAAATAAAAGAGTTTGCGGGCCTGATACAAGATGAAAACGAAAGAAAGAAAGCAGAGTACGACAAATATATTGAGTACATAAAAAAAGCAGGGGAAGCTGACAGGGGCAAGGTATCTCAAAAAAGAGAACATGAGGCCTTTGGTGAAGAACCGATATCCCTTGAAATAGTAAAGTCTTTTACTTCCTCTGAGAAAAGGAAGTATATAGATGAAATAACAAAGAGTTTCATTTCTTTGGATAAGACAAAGAAGTCTACCGAAGAAAAAGAGACACCTCCAAAGAAAAAAGAACTTACAAAGCTTATATTTCCCGATGCGGAAACGACAGAGCTTACTTCAGCAGAACTGACAAATATTGTAAATCAGATTGACGAACTTAATATATCTGAAAACAGAAAGGAAGCCTTTGTCAGGTATATAGTGAGTTTAAAGAACACTAAGACAAAAGAGGCTCTTATTAGCAGAATTGAATTATTAAAAAAGGAACTGGCTTTAGGGCTTCCTTATTCAGAGACGGAGAAATCATATCTTTCCTTTGAGGATAGGATTAGAATAACGGATTATGTAAATGCACTTAACCTTCAAGATGAAAACAGAAAAGAAGAATATATAAGCTATCTTGAGGCCATAAGGAAAAGAGACATTATAAGGCAGGAGCAGGGTACACCTGAAAGCCTGAGCGTCGAAGAAAAGCAGGAAATTCTGCATATCTCTGATTCAGAAATGGAGACACCGGAGGAGGAAAACCGCAGAATTACTGAAGCTGTCAATGCCATATATGCACAGAACGAACAGCGAAGAGTCGAGTACATGAAGGCTCTCGAAAGAGTAAAGAAAGAGACGGCAAAGGCTGAAAAAGAAGACAGGATTGAAAAAACAAAAAAGGATGCCATTCTCGCTCTGAAAAATCCCGAGGAACTAAAAAGAAAGCTGGAGGAAAATACTAAGGCCGAAAAGGAAAGACAAGCTGTTATCATGAACGAGATGCTGAGTCTTTTTCCGAAGGAAACAGCAGAAGTTTACAAGCTTATAAATGAGTATTTTAACGGAAATGAATCTCTTGTCGAAAACAACATTTTAAGACCGGCTTCTCTTGGTGAACTGATCTATGATATAGACGAAGCTACAGGTGAAAGTGAAGTGTCCGAAAATATGGACAGTCAAAAGGCAGGGGAAGAATCAGAGCTTGTTAATACACTAAAGAAAATTAAAAAAGATGAACAGGATAAACTGCAGCAGGAAAGCCAAAAAAAGCAGACACTTATTTATAATGAATTACAGGAGCTTTTCCCAAATCAGGAGGGCACTATAAACAGCATTATAAATGAATACTATGGCGGTGATGTAAATATCCCTGAGGGTGTTCATGCAAGAGCCGCTTCTCAATTAGAACTGATAAGGGATCTGCAGGAGGCTGAAAGTTCGGGTGATGGCGAAGGTCAAATATCGGAAAGCCGTTCCCCGGAGGTTTTGGAGTTTTTGGAAGCAGTAAAAAAGGAAAGGGCAAACGGTGGTCAGAGCACTGCGGCTACAGAAAGCTTCGACAGGCCTGTTGAGAAGGTCTTTAGGCAAACCGAGACACTCTCTGCGGAAGAGATAAATGAGCAGCTTTCCGAACTGAAGAACAATATTTCAAGACAGGTAAAAAGTGAGATCAGAAACGAGACCGTGTCGGAGAATAATGTGACTAACAGGCGACAGGTTGTGACCACGGAGACCTCAAGCAGCAGTATCAGCAGCTCGGATATTCAGAAAATGATAGAAAACGGTGTAAAACGGGAGATGAATACCATTAGCAATCAGGTTATAAATAAGCTTGAGAGACAGATGCGCAACGAGAAGGTTCGCAGAGGATATTTATAGAACAAAATCAGCGCTTTTTCCGAATAAAGCTACATAAGCGGGAAAGGAGGAAACTTTGGCAAGTATTCTAAATACACTCGGTAGCGAAACAATAAGTATGATGTCTACCGGTAGAACAGACAAGGCAGTACTGTATGTTTATCTTGTAGATCTTTTTGATGATAAAGATGATGACAAAGACATCTCACAGGAAATTGAAGATATATCAAGGCTGGAAAAGGGACTTATGAAAAAAGCATCACAAAAGCTTTCGGCGCTGGGTAAGCTTAAAGGCGCAGCAGCAGGAAGAGCATCGGATGCGCTTAACAGTGTTATCCCCGGTAACAACAGCAGTCAGTATATAGGCGATATTGATAAAGATTACACCAATTTTGTCAAGTTCTATGTTCAGTACAATCCTGCTACGATTAGTATGTCGACAATGACAGGAAGACAGGAAAAAAAGGCTAATGACGGTGGAATTGATAATGTCAGGGTTTTTGATTTTGCCGGTAAGACGAAGCTTTCTTTTGATCTTATATTTGATGATTGTGATAACATGGATGCTTTTGGAATGAATGAGATTGCAAATCTAAATGTTACCTCCGGAGTAAATAAACTTGCAAACATCTATGCCAACGGGGCGACGGGATTTAGTGTCAGAAAGAGGATGGATGCCATAATGTCTCTTCTTTCAACGATTTCTACCCAGCAGGTTGTGTTCTTTTGGGGAAAAACGTGCTTTAGAGGATTGCTTACCGATGTAAACAACAAATTCACCATGTTTAACGGGAAGGGCAATCCGATAAGGGGCGAGATGCACATTGAGATTACCCAGGATGCAGGTCAGAGCGAACGGTTCGGTTATGATGAGAAGTACTGGGATGAAGCCTTTCAGAGGTGCTTTAAGAATTCATCGGAAGGCTTTTTGGCTTCATCTGCAGGTTCAACCGTTTCGGATAAACTCAAGAATAACAGTATTATTAATTTGGGGATTTAAGTTATATGTCTATATTTGATTCGATAAAATCAACGGCCGGGGTTACTGAGAAGGCTGTCATAATTATCGGTGATTCTTCCGAGGTAGAAGTTAAGGAAGTTGCTGCACCGAAGCCCTCAGCAGGGATCGGGAGAGGATTTTCACTGGCCTCCCTTACGGATGCAAAATTTGATAGTAGTCTTGTAGCTGGGTTTCTCGCAGATGCCGGGTTAAAGTCAGATGATAAGAAACAGTTTGAGGCCGTAGGCAGTGTTAAAAAGTTTAAATTTGAAGTTCAGTTTAATCCTGCTGAAATAACGATTAGCGGTTATGGTGGTGAGAATATGCCGATGCAGACCTATGGACCATCGAGGAACCAGGATGAACCGCCGCATGAACCGCCGCCGGGGCCTCCTCCAAAGATTGGATCTCGAATGGCTGCAACGGATACCCGCATAACCATGAATTTTAAAGTTGTATTTGATAAAACACCTATAAATAATATGATCAGCAAAAATATGGGTGTAAAAGCGGTTAAAGCTGTTGCAGGACTCGGCCCCGGTTCCGTACAGGACGAGGTTGAGGCACTGCATGCCGTTGCGAGAGATGATAATAAGAGACTCGCCATGTTCGTTTGGGGAGATATGATATATGAAGGGGTTATAAATTCAATTAATTCCGAATATGTCATGTTCAAGGAAAACGGAGAACCTATAAGGGCTAACGTGAACATAGGAATGCTGCTGTATGGCACGCATGATCTGGGAAAGAATATTGAGGTTTGGAAGAAGGAATACAATATAGATTTTTATTCCATAAAAGGAAGTACATCCAAAATGTTTCACATTGATTTATAAAGAAGGATATTTATGGCAGCTGTTGACCTTAAGCAATTATATAAAAAGTACGAGGGCTTTTATTATCCGAAAGCCAGAGTATATTTAGGCGGGGCTAACCCGGAAGAAAACAAAAAATTAAATATCGCGATCATGGATTACAGGGTGGAGCTGACCAGCGATCTTAAGGCGAGCATCGCATCCTTTTCCATTCGCAATTCTTATGATCCCGCCTCAGGAGCATTCAGAACAAAGGATTTAAAAAAGTTCATTGCTCTTGGAACCGACGTAAAAATACTTATGGGACACAGCGCAAGTATTACCGAGGTCTTCAAGGGATATGTGGCAAGAGTTGATTTTATTCATGATTCAGAGATTACCGGAGGCTCCATAATCCGCATAACAGCCATGGATATTAAGGGCATTATGATGGCAAACAACAGCTCTAAGAGACTTAAGGCGAATTATTACTGCGATGCGGTCAAGGAAATTCTTGATATGAAACCTTATATGGCGCTTGTCAATAACGGGATTATAGATAATATTTCCGTATCTGATACTCCTGACAAGCCTCAGGGCGGCGGCATGGGAGAGACACCCGATATCAGGATAGAGATGGTTGCGGAGAGTGATTACGACTTCATTTTGAAAGCCGCAAGAAAATTCAATTACGAGTTTTTCTCAATCGGCGGAAATGTTGTTTTCAGAAAAGCAAAGGCCAATACGCAGGAGCTTGCGGAAATAAGACCTTCAAACATGATCATGTCCTATGAGATCAGCTATGACATTACGGGGATTGTAGGAGAGGTTGCTGTAAGAACACTGGATATCGGGAAGGCTTCGAAGATTGAATCAAAGAAAAAGAATACCGGAAAGATATCTATAGGAAGTAAAGCAAAGCCAATTGTTTCAGGGCAGTCATTTGTCTATATCGATTCATCAATAGAGTCGAAAACAGATGCCGATAACAGGGCATCGTATATTCTGGAGGATATGTCCTACAGGCTGGGGCACCTTAGAATGACTCTGTGCGGAATGCCGGAGCTTGTGCCGGGAAGATTTGTTACTTTGAAGGGATTCGGTGAAGCGGCTTCCAACAAATTTTACATCACAGATGTAATACACGAATACGAATTTGAGGGTAAATATCTTACCACGATAGAGGGAAAAGCCTCGACGTTATAGGAGGAAGTAAATGCCTTTTTTTGATATTGTTGATGATGTTGCCAGACATCAGATGGAAAAGACAGATATGTGGGACAATCGTATAAACGGCGTAATGGTCTGTACGGTTGTAAAGAATTACGACAAAGAAAAACAGGGATTTGTTCAGGTCAATATTACCACAAGGGATTATTCAGAAAACCGGCTCGTATGGGCGAGAATGGCCCTTCAATATGGGGGCGATAAATGGGGCAGCTATTTTATACCCGAAGTCGGAGATCAGGTTATTGTGGCATTTGAACAGGGATGCATAGAGAGAGCTTTTATCATAGGCGCTGTTCCCAAAAACAATTCGGCCTTTATGAAAGGTGCCTTTGATGAGAATAATAAAGTAAAGAGAATAAAGTCAAAAAACGGAAATACCATTGACATTATAGATAACAAAGAGGGTGAAGGTGACAATGACAAGATAACCCTGACAACAGCCAAGGGGCTGCATAAGGTTGAACTTGATAATGAAAAAAAGAAAATACTTGTTTCTGACAAGGACGGAGAAAACAAAATTGAAATAAAAACAGAAAACGGTCAGATGGAGATAGTCGCCAAGCAAAAGCTGACCATAAAGGTCGGAGACAATATAAAAGTCATCATGAACGGATCAAACGGAACAGTATCCGTTGAATCAACAAAGCTTAAGATAGATGCTTCCGACACCGTTGAAATAAAATCAAATAACAGAGTGAATGTTGAAGGCGGTAATGTAGCGGTTTCCGGAAATTCAATGCTAAAGTTAAAGAGTTCGGGACCTGTTTCCGTAGAGGGAACACCTATAAAGCTTGGATAAAAAGGGGGAGAAAATGGAGCAATCCTTTTTAGGAACGGGAGTAGCCTTCCCGCCGGAAATAGATCCGGCAACAGGAAGGTTTAAAATGAGCAGCGGCTCTCAGAGTGTAAAAGAATCAATATATCTTATTCTGATGACACAGGTTACGGAAAGACTTACGAGACCTGATTTCGGAACACAGACAGCCTCTTATGTTTTTATGAATGTAAATCTCACAGAACTTACAATCATGAGAAGAGAGCTTACTGATTCAATACTACGGCAGGAACCGAGAGTCAGAGACGTTGTGGTTGATGCTGACATGAAGGCTCAGCAGGGGTATATCCTGATCAACATTGATTACACACTGGCACAGAATAATCAGCGTGGGAATCTGGTATTTCCTTTTTATCTTAACGCTGAACCGGAGCCTGATACTGATGAAGAGTATTATGAGCCCGATATTATTGATACTTAATCATAAATTTCAAGAGGAACTAAATGGAAAGTGCATTCAGACCTCAGAGTGCTGAGGACATAGAAAACAGAATAGAAGAACTCAGAAAATCATATACACCTGAGTGGAAGTTTGACAGGGATAATCCTGATGCCGGTTCTGTCATAGCCCAGATTTTTGCGAGACAGACAGAAGAGAATAACCGCTTAATGAGTCAGATGCCCGAAAGATATCATATGGAATTCGTAAATCTTCTGGATTCATCACTTAAGCCTGCGCAGCCATCTGCCAGTATTGTAATTTTCAATATGGAAGGAGGGACGGTACCGGGGGCAAGAGTTCCGAAAGGAACAAGATTATCTGCCTCTTCCGACAAAACAGAATCAGGTTCTGTTATCTTTGAGACAGAAAGAAACCTGTACGTCACAAATGCAAAAATAAAAGCGGCATTTATGACGGATGCGGAAAGAGGTACATTTACACCTGTTTTTGGAGATTTCAATATTCCTGAGATAGTCACAGGTACACTTGACAGTATACGCGGTGAAGAGGAAAGAATGGCACTGCTGAATGAGTCTGCAGAAGAACTGGCGGAAGCTGAAGAGGTATCTTCTGCAATCCCTCCGTTTACTCTTTTCGGAGAAAAAGAAGATATCGGAAGAAGCATACTGATAATCTATGAGGAAAGACTATTTGACGGTGCGGGTGAATCCGTATATATCAGATTTACAGATGCGGATGATCTGATACAAAGGGTGCAGTCAGGAGATCTGGTTTTTAAATATTTTGCGGATAACGGCTTTAATACCTTTGATGAGGTTACACTTTTAGAAGATAATTGTACTTTTCTTCTTGTTAAGAGCAGAGAATGCAGAAAGACAAGTATAGGTGAAAGAAAATATTCGGTAGTCATTCTTGAATCGCAAAAGACCATGACGGATTCTCTCGGAGTATCAGATGTGCTTATTTCCGCAGGCGGTGATTCAAGGGCACCTGAATATGTCGGAGACGGAATAAAGGAACTTGAGAAAAGGAAGTTTGCGCCGTTTTCCGATGAACTCGCAGTTTATAATGAGTGTTATATTGGACACTCACCCTGTTTTTCAAAAAAGGGTTCAAAGATAACCATAACCTTTAAGGCTTCATACAAAGAGGCTTTTCACCGTATAACTCCGGAGCAGGAGGAAGCGGAGCTTGCAATTATCAAATTAAAGCCTAAAAAGCTTCCCTTTGATATTCCTACCGAAGCAAAGGTAGAAGAAATCATAATTGAATATTTTAACGGCATAGGCTGGAAGAAACTGGTCTGCGACGCAGAATACGACGGAATGTTTAAGAGCTGTGAGCCCGGGGATTACAAGCTGAGCTTTATCTGCCCCGACGATTGGGAAATATCGGAATCAGGACCTTACAGCGGAAGATGTCTCAGAATGAGAATTGTTAAGGCAACTAACTGTTATATGCGACCTGCGATTCACATGTATCCTGAGATAACTGACCTTAAGATTTCTTATTCCTACGAGGGGAAGTTTGTAAGACCTAAAAGGCTTGAGAGAATTGCAGGTACAAAGAAAACAGATATCACAGCTCACCTTGCTCTGAATAAATCTTTTACAGTACTGTCCGGAAATGATTATCATGAAGACGCACTGTATATAGGTATCGATAAAAAACTGACCGAAGGCCCGATAAGTTTATATTTTCAGCTATCGGACAATAACAATCAGAGCGGAGTAAGATGCAGACTTGAGTATAGCGGACCATCAGGCTTTTCGGAGATGAGAATAACCGACCTTACCGAGGACTTTACGAGATCCGGCGCGGTTATGTTTATGCCTTCCCAGGATATGACCGAAAGTGTTCTGGAAGGTAACAGGTTGTACTGGCTTAAACTTGTAAGATCGGTCAGAGAGGAAAATGAAAAACTTGATGCCTTTCTTCCCAAAATAGTAATGATGTGTATGAATGCGGTCATAGTGTCCAATATACAGACCAGTGATGAGCAGGATTACTATATAGAAGAGGTGCTTCCAAATGCAAGTATTTCGCTTGGTGTGGACAATATTCTGGATGCCTTTGTCTGGGTAAACGAAAAAGGCTATACCAGACGTGAAGAAATGGAAGAACTTCTTAATATGCATCCCGAAAGGGTGAGAGCCGAGTACGATTTCCTTGGAAGAATATCGGCCTTTTACGTACTTTGGGATGAGGTGGACAGCTTTAATGCTGCTCCTCACAAGAGATGCTACCGCATAGACAGAATGTCGGGAAAAATTATTTTCTCTGACGGAACAAAATGTGATATTCCAAGGGTTACGGATGATATAGCCTTCAAGGCAAGGATTCGCTCAACCGACGGATATGAGGGAAATCTTGCTGAAGGTGAGATTTCAACCTTCCTGGGACAGGAAGCTTACATTGATACTGTGTACAATCCTATAAGAGCTCACGGAGGAAGTAACCTTGAAACGATAGACCACGCGCTTTTGCGATGCGCAGGTATTTTACATTCAAGATACAAGCTGGTTTCGGAAACTGACTATTACAGATTCTGCATGGATTATTCTGATAGCATAGATAAGGCAAAAATTGTAGTGGGTCAGACGATAGACGGGCAGGAGCTTCCCGAGGATATTTCGGTTGTTCTTCTTATGAAAGATTATGCGGACGGTGCATTTTCATTTCATAGAGTATCGGCAGCTTTGCAGAGAGAAATGCTCAAATTCTGTGAGGTAACCATATCGGAAAAACATCTCCACATTGTTGAGCCGGTATTTGTGGATGTCTCGGTAAATGTATGGGCTAAAACAATGAATATGGATGATGCCTTCGAAGTCCAAAGCGAAGTAAAGACAGTTTTAAATGACTATCTTGATCCGGTCGGAAATGCAAAGGAAAACGGCTGGGATATCGGAACACTTCCGAAAGAATCCCAGATTTTAATGAGACTTGGAATTCTCAGAAATAAAGCAATTATTCAGAGGATTACCATGATAGGTCATTATATTGATGCGGACGGCGAACATGAGATGGATACAAAAGATATTAAGATAACTCCTTTCATGGTTGTCAGAAGCGGAAAACATACAGTAAATATTACAAATAAGTAAGGATGTATTAAAAATGCTCAGAGTCGAAGAATTAAAAGCCAGAACATATGAAGAGAGAATGGAGGATGTATTACTCGAACTCCCTATAAGATCTTCTGAGTGGACCAATTACAATGCCTCAGACCCCGGAATTACCATTCTTGAGAATCTGACTGCTTTTTCAGCTCTGCAGGGCGCCGAGATTGTGACCCTGAGCTACAGAGCAAAGATGGCGCTTCTTAAGATGGCCGGTTTTTTACCCAAAAGAGGTAAATGCGCAAGAGTTCTCCTTTCAGCCGATGATCTGGAGGAGCCTATGGTAATACCTGCCGGTGAGCGGTTTCACCTTGGCAGTCTTTGCTTTGAAAATCTGAAGGAAGGCGTTATAGGTCAATCAAAGATTGCAGGTATTTTTACGGATGATGGCAAGGAGGTAAAGGATTACAGCTATATTCTGGATAAAGATATATCTGTTCCGGCCAAGCTTTTTGGAGAGACACCCAAAAAAGGAAACAGCATCTATTTTATTGTTGAAGGCGATCCGTCAGATTATAAGGAAATATTACTCTATATTAGTATAATGGCTAATTCTGCAAGAAATATTACTGAAGACAGAACAGAGCACATTTTCGCGGATATAGTATGGGAATGCTTCACTGATGACGGATTTGAGAAATTAAAGGTAAGGGATTTTACCGGAGCATTTATAAACAGTGGTGAGATCAGACTCTCAATGCCAAAGGGAAAACCACGGATTTATGAGAATACTCCCCGAAAAGGGTATTGCATAAGGGCCACACTTGGAAGGGCTGAGTACGATATAGTGCCAAAGATCACAAGTGTTTCAGGCTTTTTGTTCGAGGTATGGCAGAAGGATACAAAGAGCTTTAGCCAGAGCTTTAGCAGAAATGACAACATAACGGTTAAATCCCCTATAGGAGAGGATGTATATTATCTTGTTTTCGGAAAGGAAAACAAAGGACCATCCTACAGAAGATATGAGCTTGTTACAGGCACAGACCTTAAGGGGAGATACTGCCTTTATACACAGAACAAGGATGGAAGTATTACCTTTTCCTTTTCTGAGGAGAATTTCGGATATGCTCCCATTAAAACCAAGGAGAGTGTGAGAGTTATAATTTACAACGAAGAGATTATGCGTCGTTACAATGTGGGTAAGGTTATAGGATATGATGACCAGGAAATAGAAATACCCTGTACAAATATTGTGCATGAAACCTTTTTCCTTATAGCACGCAGAAAAGAGAAAGACGGATATATCTATGATTTTGTAAGACCTGAGAAAAAGGCCGACGGCTCCCTGTATTATCATCTGCTTGAGGGAGAGGGAAGAATTATTATCGAAGACCCGGGTGACTATATAGATGCCGATCTTTTTATGGGAAGTGTGTCCACAACAGACGGCAGTATCGGAAATATCGGAGCCGGAAATGTCATGAAGATGGAAAGTGATACAAAGCTTCCCGGGTTCTATAATCCCGCAGGCGGGACCGGTGGGTGCTTCAGAGAAAACTTCGATGAAGTGAGGGAAAGATTTGTACAGGACATGCTGATCCCCTACAGAGCTGTAACAGCAGAGAACTATGAGTACATTGTAAAGAGCACTCCCGGACTTTGTATAAGAAAAGCAAAAGCCGTGATGGATGAGAGCAGGAATATGGTCAGGGTAACTGTTCTTCCGGATTCGGATGAAAAATTCCCGAAGCTTTCTTCAATTTACATAAAAAAAATAACCGAAAGGCTGGAGGAAAGAAGACTCATAACCAGTCAGTTTGAGATTGTAAAGCCGAGCTTTGTGGCGATTTCCGTGAAGTGCACCGCTTATGTGAAAAGACATTACAAGGATTGTCTTAAACAGATAGAGGATAGGATAAGGACGAAGATTGATTACATAAATTCCGACCACAATTTCGGAGACAAACTTAAGTTTGAGGATGTTTTTTATGCGATAGATAACCTTGACTGTATTGAATATGTATATAACCTATCGCTTCATTCGGAGAACAGCACTCTTGCGCAGATGAAGGAGTATGACATCTATCCGAGATTTGACTGCTTATGTTATCCCGGGGAAATCAATGTTGAGATAGTTACATCAGAAAAATAAAAGAGGAATCGGGAAATTTTTATGGCGAACGATATTTGGTATTCGATTAAAGAAAACAGATTAAAACAGGGGTGCATCGAAGGCTTTACATTTAACGGTGATAATACGCTCTATTTTGATCAGAACAGCATGGACCATTTTGCCTTTCTTAAGCCGATAGACGGAGTGGAACAAGGCTCAAAATGGGGGAGAATGAATTGCAATCTTCTTTCGTCAGAGGAAATTGTATGTTATATTTATATTGTGGCAACTGATGAGCTTAATATAGTTACCGGGGAGGGACAAAGCATTCAGATTGATGAATTTCTCTATGACACCGAGGTTAAGTTCTATAAGAAAATAGCGCTTATGTCAAAGCTTGGTGCAAAGAGATTTATCAATACGGGAGATATATTGTTGTATGATCTTGAAGGCAGATTTTTGTTTATTGCATTTGAGATACTTGGTAATGGAAAGGCATCTATCGGTAACATCAGAGTAGGTGTGAGGGGTGACAATTTCATGGGGGCTTTCCCTGCTGTCTATCAGGACAGAAACAGTTTTTTGCATAGATATCTTTCTATTTTTTCCAGTATTTACAATGATATAAGCGAGCAGAATGACAAATTGTATGAAATACTTGACCTTGATAAATGCTCCGTTGAAATGCTTGAAATGTACGGCTCCTGGTTCGGAATTGACTTAAAGGGTGGTTTTTTACCTGAGGATGTTCTAAGAAACATAGTGAAGGAAGCATATAACCTTAACAGGATGAAGGGAACGAAATGGGTTCTCGAAAGACTTCTGACTATTATGCTCGGAGATGATGCTGTACTTTATGAAAACAGACTTCAGGATGGCGGAATATTTAATGTGACTATTCTAATCAACAGAAAGCTTACTGAAGAATTAAGGCATCAGATTATGTTTATTCTGGATCAGTTCAGACCGATAAGAACCAGAATACGACTACTCCAGATGGAAAGAGAGGCAGTAGTAGATGGCAACAGCTACCTTGATCTGAACGCAGCAATACCTTCCGAGAAGCATCTTGTACTTGATGAAGAAGCCATGTATGACGGGACTATTACTCTGATCTGACATTATTACATGACGGTAGGAAATAAGAACATGACAGTAGATGAGAAAATGACGGGAGATTTGATTACGCTGACAATTCACGGAAGGGTTGAAACGTTGAACTCGGATGAATTTCAGAACGTAATTCTTAAAACCTTTCAAAAGAGTAAAAATATAATACTTAATATGAATGATGTACCCTACATATCAAGTGCGGGACTCAGGGCATTGCTTATTGGTACTAAAACTGCGACCTCAAAAGGTGGGAAGCTTATTATCACGGACTGTTCACCCGGAGTCAAAGAGGTATTCAGGGTTACGGGTTTTGATGGGATATTTAACATACAATGATTTCATTTAACCATGTAAAAAAAGAATATGTTGCAGGCGGGCAGATCACCAATGTCTACGAGAATTTCAATGAAATAATCGAAGACGGTGAGTTTGTTGTGCTTACAGGTGAGAGCGGAAGCGGTAAATCCACTCTTATAAAAATGATCCTTAAGGAGGTTGAACCTCAGAGCGGAACCATATTAGTTGACGGTAAGGATATTTCCAAGATAAGTACAAAGCAGATACCATTTTACCGGAGAGGAATTGGGGTTCTTTTTCAGGACTTCAGACTGATCCAGAGTGAAACGGTTTATGATAATCTGGTAACTGCAATTCTGGCTACCGGTGGCTCCAGAAAAGAAGCCGGTAAAAAAATTGTTAATGTACTTACAATGCTTGGGATTGACAGACTTCACAAGAGATATCCGAAGGAACTCTCGGGGGGAGAGCAACAGAAGGTATGTCTTGCCAGGGCAATCATAAATAATCCGAGACTCCTTCTTGTGGATGAGCCGACAGGCAATCTTGATCCGACTTCTTCGGAAGAGCTGAACAGACTTCTTGAGGTAATTAACAGACAGGGGGTAACGGTGGTCATGGCTACGCATGACATAGACGCCGCTAAAAGGCCCGGGAGGCGAAGAATAAATTTAGATATGAAAAAATAAGGGGGACATCATAAATGACAAACAGGCAAAAAATCTCTTTAATTGCAGCCTGTATTTCTTACGCGTTGACAGTTGCAGGATTTTTCTTTTTTAATACAACTGTTGTGTTACTTATGCTGATTATTTTTGCCATAAGTATGTGTGCGTTTGCTTATTCATGCTTCAAGATACGCAATGACTATACCGGAGCTGAACATCTTCAGCAGGAAATCGGTATTCTTACTGCTGAGAAGACACAGCTTAAAAATGATTATGAGACATTGATCAAGGAAAAAGATGAGGAGCTTGAAAAACGCCAGCTTACGATAGGGAGACTTGGTGATGATCTTGCTCTTGCGCAGATGTCTGTTAAAGAAGCAAAGGATGAGCTTGAAGAGTTTAAAGGAAACTCAGTTAAGGAAGGAGGAGAGTTTGACAGTCTTCTTCCGCCGGATGATGATGATACTGCCAATGTGGATATTATAGAAATTGCTAAAGCGGCGATAAATGAGCTTTCGGAGGCTGCAAAAAAAGTCGGTCTCAGAATAACTATATCAAGTGCATCCGAAAAGCTTATGGTACATGCTTCAAAAAAGAGACTGCTTATTATGTTTAGAAACATAATAGATAATTCCATTAAGTACATGCAGACTCAGGGAAATCTGGTAATAACTATTTCCACTATTGATAACGATATATTTATAGTACTGAAGGATACGGGAAAAGGACTTCCTGAAAATGAGACAAAGCATATATTTGAATTGAATTTCCAGGGGTCAAACAGAATCAGCGGAAACGGACTGGGGCTTACACAGGCAAAGGCCATTGTGGAACATTACGGGGGCACAATATATGCCAGAAGTCCTGAAGGCAACGGTATGGGAATTTATATACAGCTTCCGACAAACTGATTATTACTTAGACTAAAATTTTTTGCGTGAGGGTGGTATGAAAAACAATCAGAGAATTTTTCTTTTTTTATTTGCATTCTTTCTTGTTATAGGATTGGGCTCACTTATTATGCTATCTATGAGAGGTGATCTTAAGAAAAGGAACAGAGATTCCTACGGCGCAACTACCGCAGCTCTTGTTGATACTGTAGTAGGAGAAGATGTTCAGGAAAAAAATATAGAACCTAATATAACCAGGAATGAACAGGTTCTTGATGATGAAGAAGAAACACTTAATGAGGATGCTTCACAAACGGACGAAACGATAGAGGCTGAGGAAACTAAAGAACCTGAAAAAACTGAAGAGCCTGTAGTTGAAGAAACACCTGAAGAGCCAGAGCCAGAGAAGACTAAGACCAAAGCCGGGGTGAGATATTTTATGTATACTGTGGCTACGGAAAAAAATGCCCTGAGACTTAGAGGGGAGCCTTCGGAAAGTGCTCCTATTTTGAAGAAACTTAATAAATCAACCTCCGGCTATGTATTAAAACCCGGAAGTAAATGGTGCAAGATTATTACTGTGAATGGTTTGGAGGGATATCTTTCAACACAGTATTTGTCCCTTGAGGAGGTTCCTGAGAGTTACTTTCCTGCAGGATATGCAGAAAGGGTTGAGGCACCGGATGAAGAACTTCCTTACTGAGGCATCGAGGGGAAAATGCCATGACTTTCAATCTTGATGACAGACTTGGAAAAATGGTCAAAAAGGCCGAAAAGGAAAAAAAGTCTCCTGCCTTAGGCGAAGAAGAGGAAGAGACTTATTTATATGATGTAAGAAAGCCTGCTGAATTTATCAACAAAGGTGAAAACGATGTGTTTGATATTACAAAGCAGACAGGAATAGATACAAAAGAGAGTGTATTTGACAAGGAAGCGGTATTTAGGACTAAATAAATTATGTGGTTACAGATGAGGGGGGCTTTATGGGAAGCTACAAAGATACCACAAACAATAAACCATTTAGCGATTATCGTGAATACATGCAGTACATTTTTGACTGCGTTAACAGCTGCCTCGATGAATATATTTCAGAGATGAAGGTGACATTTGCAAACGGTGAAGGCGGTTATAAGAATGTACTTTACCCTGATATTGAGCTGGCAGGAGAGACCTGTAAGAACAGTCTGACTGCTTCATACAAAGAGCGATTTGAGGGGACTGCTGTAAAGAATGCTACAAAGAAAAGTGCTGACGTATCCGGGGATGAAGAGCATAAGAAGAGGGAACAGACATCATCTGCTGATAATACTGACGAAGATGATGAGGTTCTCTTAAGACTTCTTGCAAATTTGTCTGCTGAAGGTTCCAAAGAAAAGAAGGAAGAACAGGCTCCCGTATCTATATGGGATGAGGTTAAAGAAGACGCAGCACTTCCTGTTTTAAAAAGAATGCAGATCATAGATGAGAGAGCGGAGCTTACCTTGAAGGAAGGAATAGCTCTTCCTTTTTATGAATTATGCAAGAGATTGAATTTTGAACCGTTCACAAAGTTCTGCTTTGCCTGTGGCATACTATCGTCAACACAGACTGATTATGCCGGGGTATTTCACATAGTAAATGAAAATGTATCACTTTCGTCGCCCACGATAGAATCGGCAGCAAAGGTTTTCTTCGGGTCGGAATTTTCCATTACAAGAGCATATGGTGATATGAGTGCATGCCTTGAGCAGCTCCTTCCGGTGCTTCCACTCCAGGTTATGAACAGCATGCCTTTTTCAACGGTTGTATCTCCGGATAAGAGGATTATTGATTATCTGTTTGGAAGAAATCCTCTTCTTCTTGATGAGAATTACAATCGTTTTATTAATATGCTCACCGATGATAAGCCGCTTGATCCCGTATTGGCAAACGAAGGAATACTAAATGCCATGAAAATTTCATATTCCGACGGCATCAGGTTTTTCTATTATTATGGCGATGAAGGAAGCGGAAGAAGATTTTTCGTAAAACAGTTTTGTAATGAAAACGGACTTAAAGCGATTACGATTAACTGTAAAAAGCTGTTTAATTATGATTATTCATTTGTGGACAGGGCACTCTGGTCGGTTACAAGAGAATGCATTCTGGCAAAAGCCTGCTGCTGTCTCACGGAACTGTACTTCAGGGATGAAGCCAGGGAAAAATTTTTCGGGTATATGGATCTTGCTCTGGCAAGACTTACTGAGAGAAACATTCTTGTATTTGCAATGAGTAAGCTGTTTATTGATTTCAGAGAAGTTACAAGAGTGCAGTATACAGATCTTGAGCTGCCAACACCCAGTACGGGTGAGCGGCAGACCTGCTGGGAATACTTTTCAAAGGATTATACGCTTGCTGAGGATATAGATCTTCTGGAGATGGCAACCAAATTTCTCTTTACTCCGGGCAAGATTCATGATGCACTCGTTAAAGCAAAGGCTCTTTCAAACATGGCAAATGAGACTGCTATATCACGTGACTCTTTGTTTAAAGGCTGCTATGCGCAGATGAGCTCCGAGCTTACGCAAAAGGCAACCAAGATTGAAACAAAATTCACCTTCAAAGATATTGTCATGAATGCGACTCAAAAGGAAACTTTGCTTCATGCTATTGATCAGATGAATTTCAGAAAGCAGGTTTACGAGAATTGGAATTATACAACAAAGTATCCGTACGGACGAGGCCTGTCCATACTTTTATTCGGTGCACCGGGAACAGGAAAAACCATGTGTGCCCAGGTTATAGCCCGTGAACTGAATCTGGAATTATATCGTGTGGATCTTTCCAAGGTTATTGATAAATATGTGGGTGAAACCGAGAAATCAATTTCCATGATATTCAGGGAAGCTAAAAAATGTAATGTCGTTCTTTTCTTTGATGAATGTGATACGTTGTTTGCAAAGAGGTCCGATGACGGTGGAAGTAATCAGTCCTCAAATAATAATAAAACAGCCCTTCTTCTGCAGGAGGTTGAGGCCTATGATGGTGTATCGGTACTGGCAACCAACTATAAGCACAACATAGACCCGGCATTTTTCAGAAGAATGAAATATATTGTTGAATTCCAGTTCCCCGATCCTGATACAAGAGAGAGACTATGGAGAACAACAATACCGAAGGATACACCGCTCTCTGAGGATGTGGATATAAGATTCCTCGCTGAAAAGTTTGAGTTTGTAGGCGGTAATATAAAGAACTGTGTACTTAATGCTGCGTTCCTTGCGGCTGCAGATCCGGATTCGGACGGACAGGTGCACATGAAGCATTATCTCAATGCCGTAAAGTATGAATTCGTAAAAGTAGGAAAAGTATTTACAAAATCAGATTTTGAACCCTACGCAGAGGACGTAGGCCTGGCATAAGGACAAATGTTACATCCTTAGGCCAAAGAGGGGGAGTTTTTTTATGATCGGAAAACAATTCAAAAGCCTGAAAAACGGCGCAAAGAGAGTCTTTATCGGGCTTGTGGTTATATGCCTTGTTTCTACAAGTACCGGTATAGGTTCCATGTTTGCTTCTGCAGATGAGTATGAAGAACATTTGCATAATATATCCGCAACCGATAACGGTGACGGTACACATACCATTACCTGTGGGGTTGAGGGCTGCAGGGATTATCCCAAAACCGAAGCACATACGTATAACAGTGAAAATGTATGTCTTGTGTGCGGAAGCGTAATGGATGTTACACAAGCTGATGAATACAGTGACTCTTTATTATCGGATAACAATGAAGAGTTTCAGAATAGAAGAATCAATCCTTTTGACGAAGAAGGAAATGAGGATGCCTTAGATCCCGAAAATGAGGAATTTGAGAGAGGCATGGATCCCCGAAATAATGAAGAGGATCCTTTTGATCCAAATTCGGAGGAAAACACCAATACTGAGGGTCTGATTCCTGATCCTTCTGATACAGAAGAGGAAGCCGATGAGCCAAGTACAGATATCAATTCTCTGTATCCACTCGGTGAAGATGCACCAATAATATCCCTTCCTGATGCTTTGGCAGCTGATTTGCTTAAGTTTACTGCAGCAGAAGGGGTGAGCATTAATTCGTCAGGCGATATAGACTATGCAGAATCCTCATTTGGATTTACGTCAGATCCTTTCAGCATCAGCTTCAACGACACGATGTTGACAGAAGGAACAGATTATACAACAGACGTGGATAAGCTATCCATACCTTCAATACCGGAAGTCGGAAGTGAATATACTATCACTTATACGGGCTCGGGAAACTTCACAGGAACTATTACTAAGAAGATAGTTGTAAGTGATGTGACGATGTACTACAACGGTGTGAAAGAAAAGGAGAGCAGTTATGCGGGTAAGGTAGAGCTTTCTGCTGACGGTTATGAGATTAGCCTTTCAGAGGATGGAAGCTACACAAGTTCTCTTATTTACACTGAAGCCGGAATGACATCTCCTACTGTTTATCTTCAGAATTCCACAACAGGAAAAAAGGTAAAGCTTATCGCCTCTGCGATTGAAATAGGAGACCATGCTTTTACCGAGTTCTTTGACGAACCTCTGGAGGTTGCAACAGGACTTATATATAACACTGAGCCTCAGCTGATCTTGAAAAACATTGCAGACCCGGCTGTCGGAACTACCGGTGTGGATTCTGTTAAGCGAATTACCGATTTGCAGAGCTTTTATTTTACGGATGCCGGAATAGATTTAAATGTTACATACGAAATAGAATATACTTCGGGCACGGATACAAAGAAACTTTCGAAGGATTTTACGACTTCAATAAGCCCCAGAGAATTGAGCGACGAAGATATCACAGTTTCGATTGATGAAAATGTTCTCTACTTAGGCAATATTAACTACGAAAAGGTTACGAACTACAGTGATATTATATCCGTTACTTATAAAAGACCTTCGGGAGATACTTATAAGCTTGAAGAGGGTAAGGACTATGATATCGAGGTCCCGGATATACCAAATCCCGCAGCTGCTTCCACAGATGACAGCTATAAGCTGAGAATAAAAGGTAAGGGAAACTTTACCGGAGTGTTGGAAAAAGATGTTGTGGTTCCGCCGTTGGAAGTTACCTACAACAATGAAGCAGTAAAAAAGGATCTCTACGTTCAATCTGTAGTAATAAATCCTGTTGATCTGAATTATACTATTTCAACAGATCCGGGTGCAGCTTTTAAAAATTTTGTCAACTATGATAAGAAGGGCAAAAACCAGGAAGTAGTACTGTACTTTAAAAACAAAGAGACAGGCAAAACTATCATGCAAAAACTGCAGGATGTTTCCATTATATATCCTGAGCTTTTATATGACGGAAAACCCACTATGAGTTCATACTACGAGGGTAGTGTAAACCTTCGTGCTGATGACTTTAAAGTGACAAGGGTTGAGGAAACAAACGGAACTATTACAAAAGTTCAAGCCGAATACTACATTCGAAAAGTCATAGGAACCAATCAGAGCTTTACAATCTATTTCATGGATGCTTCCGGAATCGACACTGTGACAGAGATTCCGATTAAGGTTACAGGACTTGATATTTACATAGGAACCGATATCGGAGTTCTTTATAACGGCGGAAGCTATAAGGAATGGTTTAATACAGATGTCGAGATAACTGCACCGGGCTACATGCTCAGTATCCATGGCAGAGATGATTACGCTAAATCACTAAAGATAACGAATGAGGGTAAAAACTCATTATCGGTTGATTTTAAAAACTCTACTACGGTAAAGAATTATCAACTAAACATCAACATTGATAAACAGGCGCCTACCGGAAAAATAGTAGTAGATAAATACACAAGTAAGAAATTCAGAAAAAAGGATGAAACAGCATTTTGTACCGCAAAAGAAAAGACAATCAAAATTTCTCTTGAGGATGAGCTTTCGGGAAAAGATTACATTAAGTATTACATAAGTGATAAATTTTATTCATCCTTAGCTGAACTGAAAACTGCCACAGCTAATGATACGACCGCATGGAAGACCTATTCTTCAAAAAACAAACCTGTAATTACGGTTGATAAAAAGAATTATATTTATGCATTACTGTATGATAAGGCAGGAAATGAAACACCTATTTCAACAGGCGCAATAATATATGATACAGAAAAACCTGTTGTGGTATCCGCACTTATTACAAAGGACAAGGAAGGAAAAAGAGTTGCAGCCCTTGGCGGTACCGATGAGCTTAGCGGAATAGATTATTTCATCCTGTTCTACCGTGAAAAGGATAAGGAAGATATTTCCAAGCAGTACGACGTACCTACAAAGGAAGACGTCATGAAAACCGGTATCAGGATCAAGGTAACAGACTCAAAGGACAATGCCTATATTGCTGCATACGTTTTAAATGATCTTGATAAAACAAAGGAGTATGACTTCTTTGTAATGGCTGTCGATAAGGTGGAAAATACAAGTGAAATATTCAAAGCAGAGGTAGATAAGAAAGTTACGGAAGAAATTAAGGAGGAAGCAAAAAAGGCTGAAGGTAAGGATAAATCAGAAGGTCTTACCCCCGCACCAAACGGTATAGCAGGTGGCGGCGGAGGTGATGCGGGAAAGGGCACAGGCGAAGGCGGTGCAGGATCAGGATCGGGCGCAGGTGCAGGTGCAGGTGCAGGAGCAGGATCCGGAGGAGACGGCTCTAAATCATCCGGAGGTCAAGGCAAGGAAAATGGCAAGGGAACAGATGATAAATCCTCATCATCAGGAACATCAGGATCTGCCAAAGATATAATCGCAGAGAAGGAAATAAGCAGAGAGCCATACATTCTCAATGCGACAGGCAGTACCAAAATCGGTCCTATTGAAACAAGCGGTTGGAAAAACATTTCTTCTGAGATTGTTAAAGCCGATATCGGATCAATAATTGAAATTGAGATGAGCGGTATGTCAACAATTCCTCAGACATATCTGCAAAATCTGGCGGGAAGAAAAGATCTTGTAACCAGATATGAGATGGCAGATGATGTGAAGTGGGAAATCAGGGGCGGTGACATCCATACAGATACCTTAAGGGATATGGATATGGGTGTTATACTTGGAAGTAAGAACATTCCGGCTACAGTATTAAGTGAGGTTGTTTCAGTTTACCCACACGTGGAGTTTTCAACGAAGTCATCGGGAGATTTAGGATTTGACGCTACAATTTCAATTCCTGTAGGAGAGTCATACAGTGGAATGAATGCAACCCTGTATTACTATAACGAAGAGACTAAGGAACTTGTGAAAGATGTAGATACTCTGGTTAGTGGAGACGGATATGCCAGATTCCCTCTATCCCATCTTTCAGATTATACCGTGGTTATAAGTCAGGGTAAGATTGTTGATGAGGTGGAAGCGGGAGAAGGAGTAGGAACAGGAACCTCTGACACGATTTCTGCAATCGATGAACCGATGCAGCAGGAAATAGTCGGCAGTAACAACGTCAGACTTAATGATGTGCTTAGTATTTCCGGTTCGGAAACTACCTGGTTATTTATAATCGCATTCATAAGTGCTGTACTTTGTATAGGAATACTGCTTGTTCCGGGCTTTAAGGAAACAAAATACTAAAAACAAGAGAGAGGCTGTCACACTAGTGGCAGCCTTTACGTACAGCCCCAAGATATCCATGCGGAAATGTTTGTTTTCGTCTGCGTTGTGATTTCCATAAATTCAAAAACAGATAAATGCCTCATTTCATGTTATTCAGAGCAATCGGCATTTATCTGTTTTTTTATTTTGGAAATCATCGCCTCGTCCGAGAACTGCACATTTCCCAATGGACACCTTTGGGGCTGTCTATGAAAATTTGGATCCAAATTAACATCCACTTTGAAGTTTTCCGTAACAACAGAATATGACAAAATGCACAAAAAGAGTGTGGCGAATTTGTGATTCATAGCATAAAAATCACAAAAAAATATATTTTGGCAAAAATTTACAATTATTTTATAATATTTTGAAATTTTTGTACGATAATAGATACATAAGAAATTTCTTTACATTAAAGAGATTTTGTTGAGGGGGAAAAACAAATGAATAATGTAAGGACTGTACTTTTTAAGCTGCACTTTATCACTTGTCTGGTAGTAATGGTTTTTATCAGCAAAGGGATTACGGTGCGGGCTCAAACTGTAAACACAGGTGAGGTAGTTGCGTATATGAACGCACTGAGAGGTGAGCTGGGTCTCCCTGCTTTTACCGTGAATGATTCGCTAAACCAGTCGGCAGCGATCAGAGCAGGTGAACTGAAGACGAAATTTGCTCATACAAGACCGGATGGTAGTGCGTGGTATACGGTGGGTTCAGGAATCAACGGAGAGAACCTTGCCAGAGCTGATAAGGAAGAAGAAAAGGGTACGCTCAATATTCTGGCTGCCTGGTATCTTAGTCCTTCTCACAGGGCAAATCTTCTAAGCGGTTCCACCCAAATAGGCATTGCCTGCTACGAGGACGAGAATGGTATCGCCTACATAGCCTGTGAATTCAACTGAATATTGAAGATGAAAAAGGGTTTCTCTCCAGATGATTGATCGATCATCTGAGCGAAACCTTTTTTTCTTGCACATACTTATGAGACTTTATATATGTTCTTATAGTTTTTTTCAACAAAGTCATAATATACGAAGTTCGATTTTTGCTTTTTGCTGATCTTTTTTCATAGACAGCCCAGCCCCAAGTTATCCGTTTGGAAATGCGCAGTTCTCGGACGAGGATGATGATTTTCAAGATGAAGAAATGAATAGCGCTCGACTGTTTCGAACAACGCTGAGAGGAGAGCGCTATTCATTTATGAGTCTTAGAAAATCACACCACAGACGAAAACAAACATTTCCGAATGGATATCTAGGGGCTGGGCGTAATTAAAGACAGCAGCACTTTCTTTAATGAGATATTTATAAAAATATTATAACTAAATAGCGTTTTTTATGACATAATTAACGTATTAACAAATGCTTTAAACAGTATTATTTAGGACGAAGTGGGGAGAAAAAGTATGAAAAAGAATGATTTTGCAAAGCGTCCGCCTATGGGCTGGAACAGCTACGATTACTATGACACGAAGGTTACAGAGGCGGAAATAAAGGCCAATGCTGATTACATGGCCGAGCATCTTAAGGAATTCGGCTATGAATACATAGTAGTGGATATTGAGTGGTATTCTAACGATGCCGGAAGCAGAAGACAGGATTATCAGTACATTCCTTTTGGGGATGATGAGATGGACGAATTCGGAAGGTTTCAACCCTCGCCGAACAGATTTCCCTCATCAGCTGATGGCTCAGGCTTTAAGAATCTTGCTGATTATGTTCATTCCAAGGGACTTAAATTCGGAATTCACATCATGAGAGGAATACCGAGGCAGGCTGCTCATGACAGATGCAAAATACACGGAACGGATTTTACCTGTGACATTGCAGCTGATGCATGGTCAATCTGTGGCTGGAATCCTGATATGTACGGAGTAAGAGCAAATGAAGCAGGACAGGCTTACTATGATGATCTGATTGCAATGTATGCTGACTGGGGTGTTGATTTCATTAAATGTGATGATATCTGCGACAGCTTTTTATATCCTGATCACGGGCGAATTAAGTTCAGTGGTTACGAAGAAACAAAGATGATCCACAGGGCTATAGAGAAGACCGGAAGATCTATAGTACTGTCACTTTCTCCGGGACCTGCTCATGTGGACAGGGCGTTTTTCTATGAAGAAAATGCCAATATGTGGAGAATTACAGACGATTTCTGGGATGATTACAGACTTTTAAAGGAAATGTTCTATAGATGTGAGTCCTGGAACAAGCGTACATCAAGGGGGAATTATCCTGATTGTGATATGCTTCCGATAGGAATGGTCGGTTACGGCTTTGGAGATGAGAGAAGATCTAATTTTACAAATGATGAAATAAAGACCATGATGAGCCTATGGTGCCTGTTCGGTTCACCGCTCATGATAGGCGGCGAATTGACAAAGCTTGAAGAAATCGATGTAAAGCATCTTACCAATAAGGCGCTTTTGAAGGTGATGGACGGACATCACTATGGCGAACAGGTCAGAAGAACAGACAGTGAGGCAGTCTGGAAAAACAAGGATGAAGATAAAACTGAAATTCATGTAGGTTTATTTAATCTCAGTGACGAAGAGAAGGAAATAGAATTAGATTTAAAGGATCTTTATGAGGATGAAATCCTTGAAAATGCTATAGATATGACAGATGTGTGGGAAGGAAAAGTCGAAGCCTTTTCATACAAAAACGGTGATGCAATAAGAAAGACTGTTCCTGCGCATGGTGTAACAGTTTACAGAATAGGTTGATTCCCCCAAAAGGCAATAGACCGGAATACTCCCGGTAAAATCGGCATTTACAGATGAGGTGTTTGATGATAAGAAAGGTACTTACATTTACGCTCAGTTTAATATTGTCAACTTCCCTTATCGGCTGCGGTAACGAAGGAAATCCGGCGTTAGCGGAGGAAAAAAACAAAGGGGAAGGCGGATTTGTTGTATCCGAGGAAATGCAAAGCTTATCGGAAGATTATTTTTCGGAGGAAAAAGAGGATGAGGGCTTTGATTTATCAGGGATAGATACCACGGATCATGTGGTGATCACGTACCTTACGATTGGAGATAAGCCAAAAGGAAAAGCAGAGGAGAGACTTCATCAGACCATCGCAGAGTTAAATGAAATCCTTGATGAAAAGGTTAATGCAGAGCTAAATATAGAATTTATCGAATGGGATAATTTTCTTGAAAACTATAATAATAAGCTTGCGCTTATGGACGGAAGCATTGACCTTGTGGGAACATCCACCGACTGGCTTGAAGGCTGGCAGAATGTTAAAAAGGGGTGCTTTCTTCCGCTTACGGAAAGCATGTTAAGGCGGTATGCCCCCAGAACTTATGAAACCGTCATTCCCGAGCATTGGGACATGTGTAAATTTAACGACACGATATACTTTATGCCGGAGGACAATTATACACAGTGGACCAACCACGGATTTATCTACAGAATGGATTTTGCAAAGGAAGCAGGCTTGAAGGATGGTGTAAAAAGCTGGGATGATCTGACGGATTATTTTAAATATGTAATAGATAACCATAAGGAATTAAAGGTGCCCTGGGATGCGGATGGCACGCAGTACATAACCATGACGGATGGGTGGCTTAGTTCACACACGGATTTTATTCCAATCTATGGGCTGTGCAATTCGAATATGTTTGGCGGAAGCATTGATGATCCGTACACAATTTATGCACCTATCATGAAAGATACCGATGCTTACGTTGAATATGCGGAGCTTATGAAAAAATGGGACAGAATGGGAGTGTGGCCTTCAAATGTACTGACAAACACCGAAAATGATAACCGCTCCGAATACAGAAAAGGAATTGTGGCAGCAGAGCAGCATCATACTCAGACCTTTGCAAATATCTGCTCGGATAATGAGGAAAACCAGCTTTATATTGACAATCCTGATGCGAAGTCCGGCTTTTTCCCGTTTGGAATTGAAAATAACAATCTTATTGCCACCACGATCACGCATGGAGCCATGGCAGTTTCGGCTGCTTCCGATAATCCGGAGAGAGCACTTATGGTATATGATCTTTTACGAAATGACGTTGCCTGCTATAAGCTTCTCTGCTATGGAATAGAGGGAGTATCCTATATCATCAATGAAGAAGGACTAAGGGGAAAACCTGAAGGCTTTGATCCTGAGTGTGATAACATAAATGGCACCACAAATTTCTGGTGGGGCAGAAACGATTCTATTGAAATACGTGATGCAGAGACTAACTGGGATGTTATAGATGAAATATATTCCATATATGAAAAGAAAAAAACGGATTATCCCTATAGTCAGTTTGTTCCGGATGATTCCGAGATTTTGGCCAAGGTTGAAAAATGCAACCAGATATACAATGACTATATGCAAGAGATTAGTTACGGAAAGTACAACGGAACAGCTGAAAGTATTGTTTCCTCAATGCAGGAGGATCTTGCACTTGAGGGGATAGATGATATAATATCCGAACTCCAGATGCAGATTAATTCACTTTACAAATAATGAATACACATACTCTGTTGTTAATTTGCAACAGAAGTATGTGTATTTTTTAACTTTTAGCTTAAAATGTGCTTAAATGCATGTTTTTTTATTGAAAATATTGTGCAAAACGCTTAGAATGTGATTATAAATATTTAATAAATACAGGGGGAAATGATATGGCTCAAACTAATATGTTGGCTATGATCCTTGCCGGAGGCAGGGGAAGCCGTCTTCATGAGCTCACAAATAAGGTTGCAAAACCTGCAGTGGCATATGGCGGAAAATATCGTATAATCGACTTCCCGCTTAGCAATTGCGCTAACAGCGGAATAGATATAGTAGGAGTTCTTACACAGTATGAATCAGTTCTTCTGAACAGCTATGTTGCAGCCGGCGGACGCTGGGGACTTGATACCAAGGACAGTGGCGTATTTGTTCTTACACCTAGAGAAAAGGCTGATTCAGGACTTGATGTCTATCGTGGAACAGCGGATGCTATTTCTCAGAATATCGATTTCATCGATGCTTATGATCCGGAGTATTTGCTTGTTCTTTCCGGAGATCACATTTACAAAATGAATTATGACAAGATGCTCGATTTCCATAAGGCAAACAAAGCTGATGCTACAATTGCCGTAAGAGGCGTGCCTATTAAGGAGGCAAGTCGTTTCGGTATCATGAATACTGATAAGGACAAGCGCATTGTCGAATTTGAAGAAAAACCGGCAAAGCCGAAGAGTAATCTTGCATCAATGGGTATCTATATCTTTAACTGGAAGACTATGCGTAAGATGCTTATCGAGGATATGAAGAATCCTGATTCAAGTCATGACTTTGGTAAGGATTTTATCCCGGTTATGCTTAATGAAGGTAGGGCTCTTTATGCTTATGAGTTCTCAGGCTACTGGAAGGATGTAGGAACAATCGATTCTCTTTGGGAGGCTAATATGGACCTTCTGGAGAACAAGACAGAGCTTGATCTCGACGATACCTCATGGAAGATTTATTCAGAGGATACAGGTATGACACCTGCTTATATTGCAGAGTCTGCAAAGATTGACAGAGCATATATCAATCAGGGTGCGGCAATTGGCGGAGAGGTTAAAAATTCCGTTATCTTTTCAAGTGTTAAGATTGCTCCCGGTGCAAAGGTAATTGATTCCGTTCTTATGCCCGGTGCAACTGTTCTGGAAGGCGCAACAGTGACAAGAGCGCTTGTTGCCGATAATGTTCGTATTGGCAAAAATGCCAAGGTTGGTGATAAGAACAGTGAAGAGATTTTACTTGTTTCCAAAAATGTTAAGGGGGAGGAGAAATAATGGCAGGTAAAGCATTTGGTGTGATCAACTCCGCCGCAAACTATATCAGGGTAGAAGGACTTCACGATTACAGACCTATCGGAGCTTTTGCTTTCCTCGGACGTTTTCGTGTAATCGATTTCCCGATTTCAAATATGTCTAACAGCGGATTTGACAGAATCCATGTATATTTGAACAGCAGACCCCGCTCCATAGTAGAGCATATCAGATCGGGACGTCATTACAACATCAACTCAAAACGAGGCAAGATTCAGCTGATGTTCACACAGAACAACGGCGCAAGCTCAATCTATAATACAGATATCAGTGCTTATCTTGAGAATATCGAGCAGATAGAGCGTATGCCTCAGGACTATGTTGTTATTGCTCCAAGCTATATGGTATATAAACAGAATTATCAGGAGCTTATCGATACACATATCGAGTCGGGCACAGATATTACTGTTCTCTACCACAAGGTAGATAATGCTAAGGAATACTTCAGAGGTTGCAATTGCATCACTCTTAATAAGCAGAAGGGCGTTCAGAGCATTGAGCGCAATATGGGAACTGCAAAGGATAAGAACATCAGCATGGACACCTATGTTATGTCCAAGGAGATGTTTGTTTACCTGATAAACAAAGCTAAGAGAGAGTCATCGGCTTATTCACTTGCGGATATCATAGCTCTTCACTGCAATGATCTGGATGTAAGAGGATATCAGCACAAAGGATATTTTGCAGCAATCACAAGCCTTGATGATTATTACAAGGCAAACATGGAGCTCCTTCAGTATCCTGTGGCAATGGACTTCTTTAAGACTGACTGGCCGTTTTATACCAGAACAACAGATGCTTGTCCTTCCAAGTACTTCAGTGGCTCTAAGGTAACCAATTCACTGGTTTCAAATGCCTGCCTTATTGAAGGTACTGTAGAGAACTCGATCATCGGACGTAATGTTCACATAGGTAAGGGAGCAGTGATCAAGAATTCTATTATTCTTGCATACTCCGATATTGCTGATGGCGTATATGTTGAAAACGCTGTTGTCGACAAGTGGGCAGATATCAAGAATGTGAAGAAGGTAGTATCCACATCCTCCACACCTGCATACGTAAGACGAAACGACATTTTATAAAAAACAAGACTCCTGACAATGGAATTAAGTTTCCGATGTCAGGAGTTTTTTTACACATTCGCCAATCTTTGTGATATGATGTTTTCCGTAATGTTAATAGGACAATCATTTATCCGGAGGTTTTCATGGGCGGTTTTTTTGGTGTTGCTTCGCGTGAAAGCGCAGTTTTTGATCTTTTCTACGGAACAGATTATCATTCTCATCTTGGCACACGTCGTGCCGGTCTCGCAGTGTATGACAGAAAAAGAGGTTTTGATCGTGCTATACACAATATCGAGAGATCATATTTCAGACCAAAATTTGAAGAAGATATGTTAAGAATGGAGGGAAATCTCGGGATAGGTTGTATTTCGGATTTCGAGCCTCAGCCACTTATTGTAAGATCACACCACGGCACATATGCGATCACAACTGTTGGCAAGATCAACAATATTGAGGAGATAACAAATAAGCTTTTTGCTGATAACAGATCCCACTTCCTTGAGATGAGCGGTGGAGACATTAATCCGACAGAGCTTGTAGCATCGATAATCAATCAGAAGGTTACGATTGTCGAGGGAATCAGATATGCACAGGAGATTATAAAGGGATCCTTAACTCTGCTCCTCATGACTACAGAAGGCATCTATGCTGCGAGAGACAGATTCGGAAGGACTCCTGTGGAGATAGGCCACAAGGATGATGGATATTGTGTCTGCTTCGAGAGCTTTTCATATTTAAACCTGGGCTATGATCCTTACAGAGAACTGGGACCCGGAGAGATAGCATATATAACACCGGAGAGTGTTGAGATAGTTGCTCCTGCCTTTGATGAAATGCGAATCTGTACGTTCCTGTGGATATATTACGGATTCCCTGCATCAACCTATGAAGGACTTAGTGTTGAAGATATCAGATATGGCTGTGGTAAAAAGCTTGCACAGCGTGACATGCAAAGGGGCCTGCATCCCGATATTGTAGCAGGCGTACCGGATTCAGGTGTGGCACATGCAATCGGTTACTCAAATGCATCGGGAATACCATATTCAAGACCTTTTGTAAAATATACACCAACCTGGCCAAGATCCTTTATGCCTACAATTCAGTCAAGACGTGATCTTATTGCCAAGATGAAGCTGATTCCGGTAAACAAGCTTATAAATAATAAGAGCCTTCTTCTTATTGATGACTCTATTGTACGAGGAACACAGCTTAGGGAAACCACAGAATTTTTATATAAGAGCGGTGCAAAAGAAGTTCACATAAGACCTGCATGCCCGCCTCTTATCTACGGCTGTAAATATCTCAACTTCTCAAGATCGAACTCTGAAATGGAGCTTATCACAAGAAGAGTTATCGAGAAACTTGAAGGTTATCCAAAGCCCGGTGAAGAAACTGTAAGAAAATATACAGATCCCGATTCTCCTCAGTACGATGCTATGCTTGAAGAAATCAGAAAGGAACTCAATTTCACATCACTTCATTATCACAGACTTGATGACATGGTTGAAGCTATTCCTATAGAACCCTGTAAGCTTTGCACTTATTGTTGGAGTGGTAAGGAGTAAATCTAGAATTAATATAAGTTTCAATATCTGTTTTTCACAAGAATACTTGGAATTTTTTGACTACTTTCACCAAAAAGCGCATAAATAGTGAAAAATCAGACGTTTTTTCTCGGAAAAGGCTTGTTTTATGGCTTTTCGGGTGCTAGTATAGTCAATGTAGTCAAATTTTCTTATATTTGGAGGAAAACATTATGAACAAGACAGAATTAGTAGAAGCAATCGCAAAGGAGACCGGCCTTTCAAAGAAGGATTCTGAGAAGGCTGTTAAGGCTTTTGTTGATGTTGTTTCAAAGCAGCTTAAGAAGAAGGATAAAGTTCAGCTTGTTGGCTTTGGTACATTCGAGACAACAAAGAGAGCAGCTAGAACAGGTAAGAACCCTCAGACAGGCGAAAGCATCAAGATCCCTGCTTCTGTAGCTCCTAAGTTCAAGGCTGGTAAGGCTCTTAAAGATCTTGTTAATAAGAAATAATTAAACATTTTGAAGGACCGGTAGTCATCACAGACTACCGGTTTTTCTGTTTTTTGCAGTAAAAATGACACATAAGCGTGTAACCACAATATATTGTACTATGGGGATTGTGGATGTATAATTGTTGTGATTTGTTGTTTTTACAACTAAAAAAAGTTTTTGGGAATTATTTAGGGGATTGTATGAAAAAAGGTTTTAAAAATGTTGTCTTGTTTTCTTTGATGATTATATTCATCCTGGTTGATGGGTATATGATTTTTCATAATCTGGGGAAGGGATATCTGATACAGACAGATGAAGCATATCATGCGACCAATGCATATGAGATGTTTAAGCAGGGAAACTGGATAATTAATACATATCGATATGCGGCTGATTACTTTAATTCCAAGCCGCCCATCTGTCTTGACGCCATGGTGCTGTCTTTTAAGACCTTCGGAGTGAGTGCCTTTGCAGCAAGATTTCCGTCGGCACTATCAGGAATCCTTACCTGTGTTTTGATCTCATTGTTCCTTTATAAAAATAAAGGTGCTTTTTCAGCAGCGGTTTTCCCGGCTTTATTTGGAGCAAGCGCATCTTTCTTTACATTCCATATGTACAGAGCAGCTGAAATGGATGCTATGTACAATCTGTTCTTTACCGCAGCGATGCTTTCTCTGTACATGATGGCAGAGAGGTATGATTTAATGTATGTCTATGCACTGTTCCTCGGACTTGCATTTATGTGTAAGGGACCGCATGCCGCACTCATTTTTATAATAGGTCTGCTTTATATTCCTAAAATCAGAAAAGCATTCCTGTCTGTTAAAAGAGTTGCTTTATCCGCAGTTCTTGCAGCAGTTATTCCTGTGTTGTGGATGATAAAAAGATTTGCATTTGATGGCTTTGAACTTTTAAATGCGCTCTTTGTGGGAGAGGTAGTAGACAGAGTATCGTCTAAGGACCAGGAATATCTTCTCCCCATAACTGATTTTCTTTCCTCACAAACAGTAATTATTTTTGCGGTACTTCTTGTGGCAGCAATTATTTTTGCCGTTACCAGTGACAGACAAAATGCGGAAAAGAAGAATCTTATCAAAGAGTTTTTCAGTGATAATTATCTCTTCATAATATGGGCTGTGGTACCGGTAACCTTTTTTGCTTTGACACAAAGTTACCTCACCTGGTATACCTACACATCACAGCTTGCAATGTGTATTCTCACATCCAATCTTTTTGCATTCTGTGTAGATAATGCAAAAAAGAGGAAAGTGCTTGTAAACGCGGTGGTTACTGTAGCAGCAGCTGCGCTTTGCCTGTTTTTTATAACCCCAATCGTTAAGGCTGTAAACCTTGCGGGAACGGGCGGACATCCTGTAGATGAATTTGTGGAAGACGTTCAGGAATTTGCAGCTATGTATGGAGATGCATACGCTGGTAAGAATGCGTACCTTATTTCCGATTTCAGAATAAACAAAAAGGTATCGGACCATTGGGAGCCTGAATATGTTGCACCTGCTGAGATGTATCTTGATGTGATTCCGGTAGACGGAACGGTTGATAATTTCTTAAGTGACCCTGATTCCATTTTGATAATTGATAAGGATTTATGGGATGACTATGCGGGGGTACTGACAGGACATGTCATACTACATGATAATTCTTATCTTATTTTCAGCAATGATATGTATTGATCATACTGTTTTACCATGTTTTTGCCAGTATTCTCATTTATAAAAAGAATATTATAAATTTCATACTTTATTGTTTTGCTACTGATTTATCGTTAAAATAGTAATAGATTTTTGTTTGTAATATATGATTTTTTTTAGTCAGAAATAAACTCTTATAGATGAGGAGGATGTGAGAATGGTTAAAGATGGTAAAGTGTACATTGCCAGGGCAGATAATGGGGACGAACTATGTCTTTTACCTAAGATGGCGAACAGACACGGACTGATTGCAGGAGCAACCGGGTCCGGTAAAACAGTTACATTAAAGGTTCTTACGGAATCCTTCTCGGATATGGGAGTACCGGTATTTCTTGCAGACGTAAAAGGCGATCTTGCGGGAATGATCAAGGAAGGCTCAGGAATGGAAGAGAGGATTGAGCGCTTTTCACTGGAAGGGACAGGCTATGAATATAAGAAGTATCCTGTAACCTTCTGGGATCTTTTCGGTGAGAAGGGCATTCAGCTTCGAACCACGGTTTCTGAGATGGGGCCTATTCTTCTTTCACGTATTCTTGGATTAAATGATCTTCAAAGTGACATCCTTACAATTGCATTTAAGATAGCGGATGACAACGGCTGGTTTCTGTTTGATACCAAGGATCTGAAAGCGCTCCTGAATGAGATTTCGAATAATAATAAAGTTTATGCTGAAGACTACGGCAAGATGAGTCCGCAGTCAATAAGCGCAATTTTAAGAAGCGTTGTTTCTCTTGAGACGCAGGGAGGCGAGATCTTTTTCGGAGAGCCTGCGCTTAATCTTAATGACTGGTTTACAACTGACACAAACGGAAGAGGAATGATAAATATCCTGGATTCCGAGAGCCTTATAAATAATGGTGTTCTTTATTCTACATTTCTTCTTTGGATGCTCTCCGAGCTCTTTGAGACGCTTCCCGAGGTAGGAGATATGGAGAAACCCAAGATGGTATTCTTCTTTGATGAAGCGCATCTCTTATTCAAAAATGCATCAAAAGCGCTTCTTGAAAAGATTGAGCAGGTTGTAAAGCTTATCAGGTCTAAAGGCGTCGGAGTTTATTTTGTAACTCAGAATCCCCGCGATATTCCTGACGGAGTTCTTGCGCAGCTTGGAAACAAGATTCAGCACGCGCTTCATGCCTACACACCTGCCGATCAGAAAGCGGTTAAAGCTGCAGCAGATTCTTTCCGTGAAAATCCTGAATTTAAGACCTATGATGCGATCATGGAGCTTGGAACAGGTGAAGCGGTGGTATCGTTCCTTGATGAAAAGGGTACGCCCGGAATTGTTCGCAGAGCTTTCATTCTTCCTCCTATGAGTAAGATTGGCGGAATTGATGATTATGAAAGAGAAAACGCCATTAAGGGAAGTCTTTATTACAGCAAATATGCAAATGCAATTGACTCTGATTCTGCCTATGAGATGCTTCAGAGAAAGGGTGTACTGGATGCCGAGGAAGCAGCAAAAGCCAAGGCTGAGGCAGAAGCTGAGAAGGCAAGGTTAAAGGAACTTGCGGCAGAGGAAAAGGCAAAGGAAAAAGAGGCACTGGCTGAGGCAAGAAGAGAAGAGAGAGAATTAAAGCAGGCTGAGAATGCCAAAAAGCGTGCTGCAAAATCCGTAGCATCAAGTGTCAGCGGAAGTATCGGACGTGAGGTAGGTAAGGCAGCAGGAATGGGCTTTGGGAAATTCGGCAAAACTATTGGTGGAAATCTTGGTGCCAGCCTCGGAAGAGGAATTATCGGAACCTTGTTTAAGCTGTGATCCGTAAAATAGATAACTTAATTGACATAATTTTATTACCGGAGAAGATTCATGTGGTTTTTAATACCGATAGCATTTTTAATTACGGCAACATTATTGTCGGTCAAATACAAAGAAAGCATATGTGATACCATTGCAATCTCAGGTGCGATTCAAATACTTACATTATATGTACTTGCGCTGTTTAGGGCTCTTAAACTTATATATGTAACCTCTGCGCTTATAATAGCGGCTTTCTTTTTCTTTATTCTTGCGGATTACATTTATAAGAAAAGCGGTCCAAAAAACAGGAAGATAATACATATAAACCGGAACAGAAAACTCGTAAAAAGAAGTCTTCGGGCCATATCAAAGCCCGAAGTTTTCATGTTTTTATTTATAATTGCCCTGGTTACATATTTTACAAGGGATCAGATATTTACCTGGTGGGATGACATAAATTTCTGGGCTTCTGATGCTAAACAGATTTTTTATCTTGGAGGTTTTCCGGGAAAATACGGAAATGTCTCACCTGAATTCGGAGACTATCCGCCTGTAACGTCGCTTTTTAAATGGCTTTTTCTTTCAATCAGTGCAGGAAAATATCGTGAGGGATTGCAGTTTGGAGGCTACTATGCTCTTAATGCCGTATTCCTTTTGCCTCTTGTGAAAAACGTCAAGGGCTTTAAGGCTGTACCCGCTACAATTCTGGTTCTTATGATTCCAGGTATTGTTAACGGCATTATTTTTTACGGAACACCTGCGGACATAACTATGGGTATTGTCTATGGTGCGCTTTTATATGCTATCTGGGACAGACAGGGACACAGGTACATTTTCTACTACGGAAGGATTGCTCTTTATACAGCTGTGCTCCTTCTGACAAAATCTGTTGGAATAGAGTGGGCTTTTTTTGCCATGATATTCTACTTTACTGTCAATAATGTAAGAAACTGGAGATATTTTGTAAGAGCGGCTGCATTTGCGGCGCTGTTCTACGGAAGCTGGCTGGTATTCTGCCTTATAAATCGCAGAGTTGCCAAGTCTACAGGCCTTGGGATAAAAATGGCAACAGGTGCATATTCCGTGCCTGCCAACGCCCTTGAAAAAGCAAAATTCTTTTTTCTCGGAATGTGGACCATGCCTATGCATGCAGACCACAACATAACTCTGGATCTTTCAATAGGTGTTATGCTCATAGCTATTTTTGTTGTACTGTTTATTGTACTTAAAAACCGGATGATTGAGGACGAAGAAAGAAAAGGTATAACAATATTTTTTATTTTTACCTGCATCTTAACCTATGCTATCATTTTTATAGCTCATATATCCCTGTTTCAGGCAGAGGACCAGTATCTTGATGCATTCGCTATGACCAATTCTGCATCGAGATACGGAGCGCCTTTTATGCTTGGCAGTATGTATCTTCTTATAGGAATTATACTTATCTGGGCAAACAACAAGATGATAAATACAAAGAACTTTTTTGTTGCGGTTCATAAGCAGGCGATTGTGTACGCTCTGGTAGCGGCATTTATTCTCCTTACTACTGACTATGTAGGAATCTATAAAGCACTTTGGGGATACCGCAAAACTCTTGATGAAAACATATCCTATAATGCGGGTATGCTTGACGATGGAGGACATCGCTTTATGGAAAGCGTCTATGGACACAGGAAGCTATGGGGGCATCGTGTTTTAAACTTTAGAAGCGGGGCTATGAATCATCGTGTTCACGATACTTATATCAGTAAGGAAGTATCTCCGGTTCCTGCAGTCTACGATACACTTACCGGTGGTGAAAGCACCGGGGATATCAAGGACATGATAATGAAAAGTCATGCAGAGTATGTTTTTGCGGAATCTATGCAAAACGGAGAAGAGACTGCCAAAGACATGAGAGCTGAGGATGAAAAGCTTAAGACTTCCTTTGACGGACTTATGTCAGACGGAGCAGAATTTGAATTTTGGAAGGTTTACAAAGTAGATACGGATAACAATGGTATTAAGCTGACACCTGTTTATCTGTACTAATGTATTTAATATGAACATTACTATACCTATAATAATTCCGGCTTACGAACCGGATGAAAAGTTAATCGGTCTTTTGAGAGACTTGAAAAATGCAGAGCTTTATCCGCTGATACTTGTGGATGACGGCTCTGATAGTAGTACTTACGGACATATTTTTAACGAGGCAAAAGCAGAATACGGAGCCATTGTAATACGGCATGCAGTGAACATGGGAAAGGGCCGAGCACTGAAGGATGCCTTTAACTACTGTCTGAACGAATACCCTGATATGACAGGCGTAATTACTGCTGATTCAGACGGGCAGCATACTGCGGTTGATATAAAAAGGGTAAAGGCTGACCTTTTAGAATATCCGGATGCACTTGTTCTTGGCTGCAGGAATTTTGACGAGAGCGGAATACCGGCAAGATCGGTTTTTGGAAACAAGACTACCAGCAGGGTAATGAGAATCCTCGCAGGTGTTAGTATCAGTGATACTCAGACCGGACTACGTGCAATCCCCCGGGAGTTCATGAAATATCTTTTAAATGAAAAGGGAGAGCGATTTGAGTTTGAAACTAATATGCTGCTTGCCACAAAGAATCTGAACATTTCGATAAGGGAAGTGGAAATACAGACTATTTACCTTGAAGAGAATAAATCAAGCCACTTCAGACCTATCAGAGATTCAGTGATGATATATGCTGTGTTTGGTAAGTTTCTTGTTTCATCCCTGTCATCCAGTGTTCTTGATATGGTGATGTTTGCGCTTTTCTGCAGGCTTTTCAGGCATATGCAGTCACTTCCCGTTGGATACATTATGCTTTCAACGGTTATTGCGAGAATAATATCCGCAGTATACAACTTTACCATCAACTATAAGGTGGTGTTCAAAGGAAGCGGAAACAAGCTTATTGCAAGCTTTAAGTACGCGGCACTTGCAGTCATAATAATGCTTCTTAGCGGATACGGAGTAACCTTTATTCACGGTTTTATACCGGAAACACCGGAGGTTCTTGTAAAGATTCCGGTGGACTGTATTCTCTTTTTACTAAGCTTCTTTGTTCAGCGTGAAATCGTATATAAGTAATTGGATGTTTTTGGTCAGTGCAAAATGGGGTACTGACTTCAGGAATAGGCAGAATGGAAAATAAAAGAAAAAAACCAAAACCAAAATCAAAATCATTTAATATGGGTTTGTTGGCACTTCTTGTTATATGTGTCATATATCTGATACTCTATCCGCAGTTCCTACCCGAGGAGAAATCAGGACTTACCTCAAGCTTTTCAACTGATAGCAGCAGTGCAGAAAAGGCAGAGAATGCGGCTACAGTAATCCAAAGTGACAATAAGGATGAGACTGCAAACGCTGCACAGGCTGCAATAGAGGCAATAAAAGAAAAGTCGGAAACAAAGAATAAGGAGTACACCTTTCGCAGCCAGAATAAGCTTTTTGAACATTATGAAAAGCATGGTATAGATATGGGCTTTGTGAACGAGAATGAGTATCTTGAGGCAGCCAATGCTCTTATAAACAATCCCGATGCCCTGCATAAAAATGAAGCAGACGATGGGGATGACATATACTACCTTGAAGCTACGGATGAGATAGCATTCGTTTCGACAGACGGATATATACGCACATATTTCATCTGCTCAGGTAAGGATTATTATGACAGACAGTAAATAGTGACCTGAATAGGTTGTGCATGATATAATTATGAAATAGGAAATTGCAGCGTATCTGTTCATAGTGAACAACTTCTGTATGCACGAGAGTGCACGTTTTGAGGAATGAATATGAAAAGCTATGATCTCGACCGATTGGTGAAGCTAACTACACTTATGTCGCGCCCGCTTGATCAGGATACATTGTTTGATGTAGCTCTTAAGGAATGTATGCTTATCGGCAACTGTGACGGCGGAACCATTTACACAATAGAAGGTAACAAGCTTTACTTTAGATATATTTACACAAAGTCCAAGGATATTGCCATGAATTACAAGAGCGGTTCAGTGGATATTCCGCCTGTACCCATGGAAGGCAGATATGCCTGTGCATATTCGGCAATGAAAAAGCTTCGCCTTAATATCAAAGATGTGTATATATCCAAGGAGTTTGATTTTACCGGTGCGCGAAAATATGACGAGATGAACAATTACCGAACATGCTCTATGCTTGTTGTACCAATGCTTGTAGGAGCAGGAGAGGTGATGGGCGTTTTACAGCTGATAAATGCCAAGGACCAGTACGGATTATGGATTCCTTTTACTCAGGAGCAGGAGGAACGAGTAAGCGCAGTCGGGTCTGTTGTTGCACTTTATCTGGAAAATCTAAAGCTTAAAGGTCTGCTAAAGCAGATATCCAATATGGAAGAAGAAGGTAAACAGGCTGGCGATGCCAAAACTGAAGGTGCCGGGATAAATAAAGACAAAAAAATCCCGACAGGAAACGGTACTGTAAATCCGGGGGCTGTAGAAGCTCCGAAGGGAAATGCTAAACCCGAGCCTCGTGCCGGCGGTTTTTGGACAAACAAGTATTAAGAGCTTTTAGGTCATTGATGATGAGGGAAATCATATGAATACAGGGCAGACAGATAAAAGTTTACTTTTTGATAAAACTCTCGATATCATGGAGGAACTCTATGATAAGATGAGTACTGCAGACGAAGAGGGAGGCTGGAATGATCACTTTGGATTGTTCCATCTTTTTGCTGACCTTGGAAGAACTCTTGTAGAGGCTGACAGATGCAGTTTCTGGAAATGGGATAAGATAAATCACAAGCTCATTACCAATGCTGCTGTTGGCGTTGACAAGATTATAATTGATGAAAACACGGGCCTTGTCGGCCGTGCTATCACTGAGAGAAAACCGGTTGTGACAAATGACCCTTACAACTGTCCGGACTTTAATTCTTCTGTTGATAAGGAGACCGGTTACGTCACAAAATCTATTTTGGTAATCCCATGTTTTAATTGCAAAGGTGAAATGATAGGCGCTTATCAGGCTATTAACAAGCTGACGGATGAGGGCTTTGATTTGGAGCGCGATGTCAGAAGGCTGTCACTTGCTGCGGTTGTTTGCGGGATTACTCTTGAAGCAGATTCCTTCCTTGATGATTCCCAGACAGATAAGCTTACAAAGCTTCGAAACAGAATGGGACTTCACAGCGATTATAAATCCAAGTACTTAAAGCTTATGCAAAGGCCGGAGGAGGATAAGGTATCAGTTTCCATAATCATGTGTGATATTGACCATTTCAAGAGAGTTAATGACACTTACGGTCACAATGCAGGCGATGCCGTACTTGAACATGTGGCTCGCAATTTGAAGGAAAGTGTCCGTGAATCCGACTCGGTATACAGATGGGGCGGTGAGGAATTTATTATCTTTTTGGCAAAAGCCAATCTAGATCAGGCAGCAAATGTTGCAGAGCGTATTCGAAAGAGAATAGAGGCTTCTGTATGCACATTTGAAGGAACGGATATAAAGATCACCATGAGCTTTGGCGTAAATGAAATGACACCCGATGTTCCGGTTGAAGAAAATATTAAGGTTGCGGATACAAGACTTTATATCGCCAAGGAGACGGGAAGAAATCAGGTAATTAAGGAAACTATCGAAGGCTATGAAAAGGTAGAGTCGTAATAGGTGCAGCTGTTTGCGAGAGCATTACCACATATGTAAAAAGTAAGAGGGGAAAAGCGTTGGATGGGGTATTCAGACTAACAGTTCTTGGTGCAAGGGGTTCAGTACCCGTAAGCGGAGAGCAGTTTAATATATTCGGTGGAGCTACTTCATGTTACATGATAGAAGTTGAAGATCATGTGCTTTTTTTGGATGCAGGAACCGGCATTATTGGAGCGCCGGAGGTAGCTGACAATAAGCACATAACCATTCTTTTGTCACATCCTCATCTGGATCATATCGTTGGGCTTCCTTTTTTTCCTGAGCTTTCAAAAAAGAATAAAAAGATTGATTTTTATGGGGCAGATATAAACGGACTTTCAATTTCAGAACAGATAGAAAGTGCTTTTTCAGAACCCTATTGGCCACTTACGATTGAGGAATATCCTTCGAATTTCAGTTATAAAAAACTGGAATTTCCAATGAGGCTTGAATCCGGAATAGAAATAGAAGGGATAAGCTTAAGACATCCCGGGGGAAGTATAGGCTTCAAAATTACATATAAGGACAAAAGCATAGTTTATTTTACGGACTATGAAATGATGGGGCTTGAAGAAAGGGCTGTCGATTTTGCAAGGAATGCAGAGCTTCTTCTCTGCGATGCGCAGTATACGGATGAGGAGTATGCAAACAAAAAGGGCTTTGGGCATTCCACGGTCTCCATGGCACAAAAGCTTGGGGAAGAGGCTAATGCAAAGACAACGCTCTTAATACATCACGATCCGCTTAGGACCGATGATGCGTTTCTTGAAATGGAGAAGAGCCTTACTGCGGATAATGTCAGATTTGCCAGGCAGGGAGAAGTAGTAGATTTTTTGAAATAAGTTTTTTAATTTTTCTTGGATATATCAGCTTTACTTGTTTTTAGAGCATTTCGTAAGTAATTATGGAATTTAGTGGAGCTTGTATTAATAACAGAGGTTTGAAAAAGTTTTAAGGGGAGAATCATAAAGTGATCAGAAAATCTTTTGGCAGCATTTTGCCATGCGGTGTTGCGTCATTACTATTAATCTCAAGCATTTTTTCATATGCGATCATTGATTCAAGGGCTGAGGAGACGAAATCCGATGCGGCAAGTACAATCCGTATGACTAAAACGGAGGGCACTGTGGCTGTTACGGATAGCGCAGGAAAAGGACTAAAGCTCTCTGATAACATGCGTCTTTTCACAGGTAATGAGATTGAGACCAAAGCTAAAAGCTATGCGTATTTCAGTCTTGACGATTCAAAAGCGATAAAACTGGATGCCGTAAGTGAAGCAGAGGTAAGAAAAAACGGCAAAAAAAATGAAGTGCTGCTAAAAAAAGGAGCGCTCTATTTTGATGTTGATAAGCCGCTTGAGCAGGATGAGGTAATGAATATCAAGACCTCAAGCATGATCATGGGTATTCGCGGAACCGGTGCAGAGGTAAGGGTAATTGATCCTTATGTTGCTGAAATAAATCTGCTAATGGGAGAAATAGCCGGATTTATTATTGATTCTAAGTCGGGAGATACAAAAGAATTTACATTAAAAGCCGGTGAAAAGCTTGTTATTACCGTTAAGGAAAATCCGGAGGACAATGGTAAAACTACTTTAAATACTGATGTATCAAAGCTTACGATAGAAGACATTAGTGCTTTTGCTCTTTTACAGGTGTTTGAAGGTGATAATACCGAAAAGGCATCAAATGAATCAGGACTGGATCTGACAAATCTGAACAAGGACGATATCCTTAATCAGCTTGAAAAGGATCAGAATGAACAGGGGCAGAACCTGGATAAAGTAAATGGGGAGGCTGAAAAGCAGGATAGTAACGTAAATCAGAAAAATGTATGGGATAAGGACAAAAAGCAGAGCGACGATGACGAACCTGCTAAAAAGAATAATGGCCAGGGTCAGACAAATGGCAGCCCTGTTACTACTGATTCTTCACAAGGGGCCGGTCTTACAGGAAATGATCAAAATGGTAATGGAGACGGTACGACTCAGACACAGGGAACAAACGGAAGTAATGGTAACGGACAGCAGAATCCCTCATCTGATGATAGCAGCAGTGATAACGGAAACGGAAATCAAAATTCGAATGATAATTCGGACAACAAAAAGAAATCCAAAGATGATGACAAGGATAAGGATAAAGATAAAGACAAGGACAAAGATAAGGACGATGACAAAAAGGAAGAAACAACTTATCCTGTATCGACCACAGGGACAACAAATGGCAGCTTTACTGTAAGCTCTGCAAATGCCAAGGCAGGAGATACGGTTAAAATTACGACTGCACCGGCAGAAGGCTACGAGGTTGATACTGTTACCGTAACAGCATCAGATGGACAGAAGATAGATGCAACCGGAGGCAACAATGTCTATACATTTACAATGCCGGAAAAGGCAGTATCTGTATCGGTTACCTTCAAAAAAATCGAAGAGGAAAAGAAGACCTACAAGATAAGTGTTCAAAGTGCAACAGGCGGAACAATATCTGCGACTGCATCTGAAGCAGAAGAAGGTAAAAGCGTAAGCTTTACCGCTACACCATCAGAAGGCTATGAGCTTGAAGGCGTATCGGTAAAAGCAGGAAGTGACAGCGTATCTGTTTCTGAAAGCAATGGAATCTATAGCTTTACAATGCCGGCAAAAGATGTAACCATAAGCGCAACTTTTAAGGAAACTCAAAAGGAAGCTGAAAAATTTAAGATAAGCGTTGCAAGTGTAACAGGCGGAAGCATTTCTGCAACAGCTTCTGAGGCAGAAGAGGGTGAAACAGTAAGCTTTATCGCAACGCCCGCTGAAGGCTATGAGCTTGAAAATGTATCGGTAACAGCTGAGGGCGGAGATAGCGTTTCCACATCAGAAAGTGAGGGATCATATTCCTTTAGCATGCCGGGAAAGAACGTAACAATCTCAGCTTCCTTTAAGGAAATACCGATTCCCGAATACAATGTCAACGTAGCAAATACTACCGGTGGATCAGTATCGGTTGACCCTAAAACCGCAAAAGAAGGCGATACAGTTAAAATTACCTGCACACCTGACAGCGGCTACGAGTTCGACAAGGTTACCGTTACAGACGCTGATGGCAACGTCACAGTATCAGGAAGCGGACAAAGCTGGCAATTTACAATGAGGACCAGCGACGCAACCGTATCAGCGACCTTTACTGAGATTCCGCAGCCGACGAAATATAGTATCAGTAAATCTATTGAACTCGCTGATGGCGGTTCTGTAAGTGTTCAATCATCAGCAGCAGAAGGTGAGACAGTTACTATTACAATTTCAACTAATCCCGGTTATATACTTGAATTTGCTATGGTAGGTAATTCGGAATATGGTGCTGATAGTGAAATGACTTTATCGGAGGGAACAAATACTTATACTATGCCGGGATATAATGTGACGGTATATGCAACTTTTAAGATGGATACTGAAACACCTCATAAGATAGATTATAGTGATATACATGGATCGATATCATTTATGGATGAAGAAGATAATGAATTGAATCCAGCAAGTGTAACTTATGGAACGCAAGTTCAATTTTATTGTGATTCACAATATGTGGATGCTAATAATTCTGATATGTACTATGTTTTAAAGAATATAACCGGTACAGGAGCTAGTGTTTCGCCTATATTGTATACTGGTGATTTTGGGACTGTTTGTGATGGTGGAAGTTTCCAAATGCAAAATAAGGATGTTACTCTAACCGCTGAATATGAAAAACAAATAGTTGTTCCACAAGAATTATCTATATCGGTTATTGACGGTAGCGGACAATCGGTTACAACGACAGGCAAGAGTTATACGTTAGCACCGGTTGATTCACTAAAGTGGATTGGAAATACAAGAGTTGCACTAGGTGAAGAAATGGTAATATCGGTGGATATTGAGCCTGCGATGACCATAACCGATATTAAACTAAAACTTGAGGGACAGGATGAACTGGTGAGTACGAAGGCTAATAATTTCTGCTTTAATATGCCAGAGAAGAGATTAGTAGGAATTTATGCTGTAGTACAGTAAATAGAAAGTTGAGACAATGATGAAACACAATAAACTAACAAAACTCCTTTCCATAAGTCTTATAACAACCTCCCTTATCCTGTCAGCCTGCGGAGGTAAGCAGGCTGACAGCTATGAAGGCACGAACAATGCCGCAGAGTCAGCAGCAGATGAGACCGAGGAAACACAGCAGAAAACGGTGGTTTCAAATGAAGCTCAAAATACTGAGATCGGAACTACCACATCAATTAGTGATGATAAGCAGATAGACCTTATGCTATCAGCACTTCCGGAAAGCACAACACCAAGTGGTTTGTGTACGGATGGGGAATCACTTTATGTGACCGATATTTTTTCCAAGAAGATTTGGAAGGTTACAGAAGAAAACGCAGAGGTCATAGCGGGTGACGATTCAGTGCAAGACATTTATGGCAATCCGATGGGCGGCTATAACGATGCTGAATCGGAAAAAGCACTTTTCAGACAGCCCTGGGCGATAGCTCCTTTCCTTGATGGATTTGCAGTTTCTGATACGGAAAATGATGCCCTCAGACTTGTAAGAGAGAGTAATGTCGAGACGATCAACGCCAGAGAAGCTGGAAAAGACCTTGATATGACATCTAAGTACAATTATCCCACAGGGCTTGCTGCAGACACAGACGGTAACCTCTATGTGTCCGATACCCATTCCGATAAGATAAGTGTTATCTCAGCTGAAGGTGAATGCTTCACCTTTATCAAAGGCATAAACAGCCCCATGGGACTATGCTGGAACAACGGCTTTTTATATGTGGCAGAAACAGGTGCGGAGCGCATCATCCGAATTGAAACAACTAATCCCTATGAGGAAAAAGGTAAAAATGACATCCAGCTTGTAGCAGGAAGCGGAGAAACGGGAAGTGATGATGGGGATGTTTTAAGTGCGACTTTTTCATCACCTAAGGGAATTACGGTTACACCTGATGGAAAAATCTATGTGGCAGATACAGTAAACGGAACAGTCCGTGTGATAAGCGGTAATGACGTGAGTACCCTTGAGGGCATAGACGATGAATCATCCGGGATTACTCTGACATCACCTGTAGGCCTTTGCTATTTAGGAAAAAAACTATATGTAGCTGACAGCTTTGGAAAGAGAATATTTACTGTTGAACTTGAATGATAATTTTGAGGATAGTGCTTTGCTATCCTCTTTTTATTTCATAGAAATTGCTCCGCATTCCTATAAAATAAAAAGCGCTCCGCTATGGATGCGCATATAAATATAATTAGATAATACAATATGGTAAAATAAAAATATAATGTTTGGGTAAATGGGGGATTCTTATGGAACGGAAAGTATTAGCAGCATGTGGAAATGATTGTGCAGCCTGTCCGAGATATATAGCGCATCCTTATGAGAAAACAGATGAAGAGCTCCACCATACGGCGCAGCTGTGGCTTAAGATAGGATACCGCGACCATGTTGTCACGAATGAAGAGATATCATGTACGGGATGCATAACGGAGAATTGGTGCAGGTATCATGTTGTAAAATGCTGCGAAGACAGAGGAATAAAGACCTGCGCAGAATGCAGTGAATATCCCTGCTCCAACATGAAAGAATGCTTTGAAGTTACAAAGTCATTTGAACCTATGTGTCGAAAGGTATGCACTGATAAAGAATATGAGCAATTGAAGAAAGCTTTTTTTGAAAAAGAAAAGAATCTTAGCAACTAAGATTATATTAAATAATATTTAGTGATAATTCTGTGATAAAACTTCTGATAATATACAATCAACAGCTAGGAAATAAAAAATAAAACAATTCAAATAATGAAGGAGATAAAAAAATGAGAGTTGTAGCAAATATTTTATGGATCATATGTGGTGGTTTACTTAGTGCACTTTCTTGGTTTTTTGTGGGATGTCTTTATTGCATAACGCTGATTGGAATACCTGTTGGAGTACAGTGTTTCAAGATGGCAGGCCTTGCTCTTAATCCTTTCGGGCAGGAAGTTGAATATAACGGTGGAGCATTTTCCTTTTTGGTTAATGTAATCTGGTTTGTGTGTGGTGGTTTTGAACTTGCACTTGGACATTTCATCGCAGGTGTAATTCTTTGCATAACAATTGTAGGAATACCTTTTGGAAAACAGTTCTTTAAACTGGCATCTCTTGCTCTTTGCCCCTTCGGAACCACAGTCCAGAGAGTTAACTTTGCTTAAAAATTATATAAACAATAATAAGAGCGCAAGCTTATTTATTAGACAAGAAGGAATCGAGAAATCGGTTCCTTTTTCTATTTATTCATCATCCATCTCAAGGATTTCATTAGCCTACATAATGAATGAGTTGATGTGCTGTAGAATGTTATTTTAGTTTTTTTATAAACAGCCCGAGGTGAAGCCATCCGTTCAGAAATGCGCAGTTCTCGAACGAGGATGTTGATTTTCAGAACGAAGAAAACAGCCCATGCCGATTTCTCTGAGCAACGTCGAAATGAGGCATGGGCTGTTTTATGAGTTATGGAAAATCACACCGCAGGCGAAAACAAGCATTTAAGAATGGATGACTTCACCTCCTGGCATAATCAAAACCTACACCCCATGTTTATGTAAATTTAAGAGATTACAGAGCTGATGCATTGTAAAATTAGTGTGTAAGAGTTCTTTGACAGATTGGCTTAGCGTTATTCTTTTTTATAAAAGGGAAAAAACATGCGTGAAAAAAAGAACAGAATCATAAGTGTGATAGTATCCTTTGTCGTGGCAGCACTCTTTAGTGCCATTGCAGCTTCCGGAATACTTAGTACGCCAGACGGAATAGCATCGGATGCTCTTTATCAATCGGAAAAAGCAGTGGACGGACAGATCGTTGTTATAGGCATTGACCAGAAAGCTCTTGATGATATAGGCCCATTTCCCTGGTCAAGAAATGTGATTGCTGATTGCGTAAGCTACCTCAACAGTGGTGAAAAAAAGCCTGCTGTCATAGGACTTGACGTGCTTTACGCAGGTGAAAGCAGTGACCCTGATGCAGATGCCTATTTTGCGGCATCAGCAGAGAACGGAGGAAATGTTGTCACAGCGGCAGCAGCTACCTATGGAAGCGAGCTCACTACCGAGGGTGAAGAATTTTACATGAATGAGAGAAGTGTCATCGCCTTTGATGAGCCATTTCCCGCACTTAAGGAAGCTTCAACGATGGGACATGTAAATACTATGGCTGATATGGACGGCGTTATAAGACATGCCCTTTTATATGTGGAAAATATGGATAAGGAAAGGATATATTCCTTTTCCAGAGTCATTTATGAGAAATACTGCGAAGCTGTAGGAGAGAGCAAAAATGAAATGCCAGGCACAAAGGATGGCTTTTTCTATATTCCCTTCAGCACTAGTAATGGAGGCTACTATGATTTTATTTCCGTGGCTGACCTTTATTACGGAGAGGTTGACCCGGAGATGTTTGCGGACAAGATAGTTTTGATTGGCCCTTATGCACAGGGACTTCAGGATGAATACCGAACCTCGATAAACCATGCCTCTGCAACCTATGGAGTTGAGATTCAGGCTAACCTAGTGGATGCCTTCAGGGCAGGTTTTTTCCCTGAGGAAGTAGCCAATTTCCTGCAGTTGATCATTTTGTTTATCGTCTGCTTTGTCATGGGAATGTTTTTCTATGACAGAAAGGTTATGCCATCCGTCATTGCATGGGCATGCGTCTGCATCGGGTATGTGGGGGGAGCCTACCTTATGTATCATGCAGGACAAAAGGTCCTTCATGTTCTCTGGATTCCGCTTTTTGTAAGCATTCTTTTTGTGGGGGCAGTAGCAATAAATTATATAAAAACCCAGCGTGAAAAAAGAATGGTGGAAAATACCTTTGGACATTATGTTGATCCCGCAATCATGAATCAGCTTCTCGAACAGGGAACCTCGGCTTTAGAGCTTGGAGGAAAAACATATGACATAGCAGTTCTTTTTGTGGATATAAGAGGCTTTACGACAATGAGTGAGGCTCTTGATCCGCCCACAGTTGTGGAAATAATAAATTCCTACCTCACACTTACCACAGAATGTATTATGAAAAACCATGGAACTCTGGATAAGTTTGTGGGTGACTGTACCATGGCATTCTGGAATGCGCCTCTTCCGCAGGAGGATCCGGTATACCTTGCGTGCTGTGCTGCCATGGATATGGTTGAAGGTTCAAAGGCGCTTGGAGAAAAGCTAATGGAGCGGTTTGGAAGAACGGTTTCCTTTGGAGTGGGAGTGAATTTTGGACCTGCTGTCGTAGGCAATATCGGCGCTCCGCTTCGTATGGACTACACGGCTATAGGAGATACCGTCAACACCGCAGCAAGGCTTGAAGCCAATGCTCCCGGAGGGAAAATACTCATTTCCAGAGCAGTAGCGGACATCCTTGGCGACAGAGCAAAGGTCACATCTCTGGGTGACACCATAAAACTGAAAGGAAAAGCAGAGGGCTTTGAAATCCTGACGCTGGATGAACTGATTCGCAATTAAAAAATCTAAACGATTTATAAAAATAAAGCATTCTTTATTTAGTAAAAATTTAGAACTGTATTTCGTCCATTCTGATAAAATAGTATATGTGAGAAAGTTAGGTAACTATAGTCACATTCTTTGTTTTGAGGAGGACATTATGGATAACAATCAATTCTCCCGTGCTAATCAGCGAGCGTTTGCGGTATGCCTGATAATTGTGGTAACTTGTGCGCTCGCCTTTATTGTTGAAGGAGTAAAAGATGGCTTTTCAGGAGGAAGAATCCTGGAACTGTGCGCTGTAGTTATCAGTATAGCGGTTATGGCTCTCGGACTTGGTAAATTCAGAGAAGACAAGATCGGATCTGCCATGATCATGGTTGGTGCTACAGTGACTTTTGTTATAGTAATGTTAGTTGAATCTCAGCTGTTCTATGTGATGTTTGGGTTACCGATTCTGGTATGCGGAATTATTTATATGAACAAGAGAATCATTATCGGTGGCAGCACGGTAATTTTGGTCATGTATGTGATATGTGCCATTCGTATTCTGTCATCTGGCACAAGGAGCGTTACCGAAATTGTTTTAACAGGTATGGCAACAGTCCTCCTTATAATGTCCGCATATTTTGCACAGAATCTGTTATACACATTCAATGCTGAGCATTTTGCCACAATTGAAGAACATACTCAGGTGCAGGAAGCTGCAAGTCATGACATGGGTAAAATAGCCCGCAGAATTTCCAAGCATTTTGATCAGGCTCAGGGAAGTATTCAGGAACTTGAAAGCATAATTGAAAATACCAGTGCCGGAATGAAGGATATAGCAGGCTCTACCGAGAGTACAGCCAATGCAGTTACAGATGAAGCACAAAAAGTTGCCGAGATCAAGGAACAGACTCAGGTTGCCGATGCACAACGTCAGCAGATGATAGAAGCTTCGCAGAGCACAAAGGAGACTGTTGCGGAGGTTGCAAAGACTATCGAAGTTTTGAGAGATAAGGCAAGAGGCGTTCGTTCAGCCAGCCAGATCACTGCGGAGTCCACCAAGGCAGTTCTTAACAAGGTTGAGGATGTACAGAAAATCCTTGGTTCCATCATGGCAATTTCAAAGCAGACCAACCTCCTTGCTCTCAATGCATCAATCGAGGCAGCAAGAGCCGGCGAAGCAGGAAAAGGCTTTGCGGTTGTTGCAGACGACATCAGACAGCTTTCCGAGCAGACAAACAATGCATCAAGTGAGATAACCAAGATTATCAGAGAGCTTACCGAAGATGCCAATAAGGCAATGGAGAGTATTGATAACACAGTTGAATCTGTTGAACTTCAGAACCAGGTTATCAGAGATACTGCTTCCTCCTTTGAAACAATCAATAATAATGTTGAAGATCTCATAGGTAAAATTGAGGATATAGGAAACAGCATGGAACTCATTAATAATTCCACAAATGAGATCAATGATAATATTTCCAACCTCTCAGCAACGAGTGAAGAGGTTGCAGCACTTTCAAATGACGGACTTAAGAATGCTCAGGATGCGGTGGATAAGTTTGAACACTTCAGAGCTTCGCTTGATGGAATTTACAAACAGGCACAACGCCTTAAGGAAATCAATTTTGACACGGATGATTCAGACGATGATTGATAAATAATAAGGAGGTCGTATTTTATGAGAGTATTATTTGCAGCAGGAAGAGTTCGTGAGGTTACCGACGTTGAAGTAGTTGGAATGGACGTAGGTGATGGTCAGATAATCGGAACGCAGGTAAATTTCATCCTGGCAAACGGAAATAAGATAGAGTTTATTTATAGTCAGGCTGTTTCGATTGAGGAATCCGGTCAGAGAGCAATTGAATTTGTTCAGGCTCTTTATAAGAACGGCTATGCAGACTTCTCACAGGAAGTTGTTGAGATGCTTTAAAAAGGATAAAAAATGGAAAAATATATAGTACCCAGGCGTATTTGCGATAAATCAATTGATGTTTTGCGCCTTGAGCCTGAGATAGCAAACTGGCTTAAAGAACATAAAATGGAAACAATCAGAGATTTCATACAGAACCAGGAAAGCATTCCGCCAAAGTACTGTGATGAGATTAAGGTAAAAATTAAGTATCTGGTATTGGCACTGGCTAAACGAGGGTACAAATAATCGATATAAAAGATTTCCAAAATAAAAAACAGATAAATGCCGATTGTTCTGAATAACAAGAAATGAAGCATTTATCTGTTTTTTTGAATTTATGGAAATCACAATGCAGTCGAAAATATGCTACGCTTATGCAAAAGCCATAAGGAAGACTGTGAGTATCAGACAAATTATGTATAAAACTATCATACCCGGATTAAGCAGTGCTTCCTTGCTGAATCTTTCCTGGATTGGAGCTCCTTCAGAGGTCTTAAGGAGTCTTTCATTTTTCAGGAACCTTATTAGTAATATCAAACCGATCACGGCAACAAGGTACTGTAAGAGAGAGTAACCTATCGTGAACATAGTGGACTCGGCAAGTGAAGTTGTTATAAGGATTGGTACAAAGGCTCCGAAGAAATTAAAGGTCACATGCATGATAATTGTGTATATAAGCTTTCTTGTGTAAACATACACATATCCGAGTAATATTCCTAACATGAAAGTATAGAAGAACTGAAACAGATTTGTATGTATTATTCCAAAAATGAAAGCCGAAACAATAATGGCATTCCACTCACCGTATCGTCTGCAATATCCTATTACAGCATATCTGTATAAAAGCTCCTCGAAAACAGGTGCGAGAATAACACTTAGAAGCAATACGGTGCCAAGTGGCATATCAGACAACATTGCTGAGAGGTAATCATCCATATTAGAACCCGTTGCCAGATTGATAAGGGCTGCCAGACCACTGCCGATGATTGATCCGAAAATGCCAAGAGGAAACATAAAAAGAATAAAATTGAAAAGCTCCTTATATGAAAGATTTTTCTTTTGTGCGCTTTCATAAGGGGTAGAGAAGCTTAGCCCCTTTAGAGGGACATCCTGATGCTTTGGCGAATTTAAAACAAGCATTGTAATAGGTACGGCAACGAAATAGCTCACTATCATGGAAAGCATTGTAGTAAGAGTGCTGTTTGACTGAATGTTCATAAGAGCATTTTGAACAGTATCCATGTCTATGCTCTGACCTGCGCTTAAAGCTGCCTGTGACGATTCATATGTTGCCATAAAAGCAGTTACAAACGTTACTAAGAAGGATATAACCCCTGACAGAAGGTTAGAAAAAACAATGTAAAATGAGATTGAAAGACCAAGATGTGAAAACTTCTTTTTTATTGACATAATATTGATTTCTCCTCTTTTTGAGTTTACGCAAAATCGTGCTTTCTTAACGTGATTATACGAAATAAAGTCATACGTGTAAAGAAAACATATCTGTGTTATCATATGGGTTATGAAAGAAAGAGATGAAAGCAGAGTAGGCATCAGACGCACGCTGCGAACTGATTACCGAAGAGAATTAAAGAAATTTATAAGTGAGGGAAAAGGGCATTACAGATGCAGATTCGCCGAGCTTGCATATGAGATGGGAGATATGTATCGAAAGGGTGTTGGTGGTCCTACTGACATATCCAGAGCCTATTATTATTATCTCCAGGCTGAGTATGCTGCAATGCTAAGACTTACGGTTCGTAGAAACAGTGAAGACGAAGCATTCCTGGCCAAGATCAGACTGGCACTTACACAGCTTCGAAGAAGACTGGGATATGGAAGTGAGAAGCTTTACTGCAGTACACACCCTTTTGTTTTATATCAGGCTCTTGAGGAAGGTCATGATCTTATGATTTCCTTCAGACACATGAAAAGCGGCCGCGTCAAGATCATCGGAGCAAGAATTCCCAAATCAGGTGACAATGAGTGTAAGAGATCCAGAATGCTTATAACATATGACAGGTTCCACTATTGTGAACTTAAGGATTTTGTCATAACCTATGCACAGAATGTCCGCGGGCTTTGGTATGCTGAGACAGAAGAGTGCATACGTATTGATTCCATCTCACTTTTTATGGATGAGCTTATGGGAAACAGATGCGATTTTTACTATCGTGGGAAACTTGTTGCATATATCTGCGCTGAGGACTATGTTGTTAGCTCAGGAAGACCGCGCTATATCAGATTTTGATCAGGAAACTTAATTATAAAAAAACTGAAAAAATACAGGAAAATCTATTGTATTATCGGAAAAGTGTGATAAAATCTATATATAGTTAATAAAAACAAGCTTTAATGTATGCGGGATGCATACTTATATAAATCGTTCTGCGGTTTATGATATTTATGAGGGAGTAAGAGCCGGTGCAATGCACCGGCTCTTCGTTATAATTATTATTACTATTTTTCTGCTATTATTATTCTTCCTCTGAAGCTTCGAGCACGCTTTCTATCTTATTTCTGAGCCAGACAAGATCCTGATCAAAAGCTTTAAGAAGAGCAGCTGAATATTTAGACTTTCTTATGGCATCAATGCGTCTTACGGCTGTAAGTGATTCCTTTAGCTCGGCTATTTTTTCAAGAGTTTCAGTCATCTCATCTGCAAGAGAAGCTGAGCCGCGGATGCATCCGTCAAGCACGCTTCCTATACGATTACCCTTATACATAATCTGCTCTGCGCTTTTTTTGATATCAGATCTGAACACCTCAAGGGCTTTTAGATAATCCTCCTGTGCCTGGTCATTTTTCTGCATTGCCACACGAAAATCCTGATTCAGTGTTGAAAGAGAACTGATCAGAATATTTGTGTAATTGGTACTTTGTCTGTAATATTCATTGCTGACGGAGGAGTAGATGTCAGCATATCTTGTGGCGTCACGATGAGCAGACTCAATGGTATTTACTGACGAGCGGACTGTTTTAAAGCCGTTTTCAAGGACACCCAGCTCAGCATCAAGGGCAGCGGAGATTTCATGAATCTTTCTTGAAAGGTTTCCGACCTCTGCTGCAACCTTTGTGGAAAAGGCCTGACTTTCTTCATTCATATGAGTTGCTTCTATAGTAGTATGAAGCGCCAAAAGATCAGCTTCCGAAGCCAGTGCTTCAAGCATATCCTTTCTTTTTGAAAGATTCTGAACCTGCTTGTGATACTGCTCCAGAGATGATAACGTGTATTCCACCGATTTTCTTAATATATGTGAAAAAGAAGAATAGCTTCTTATCTGGGTTACAAGCTCCTGATCAGGCAAATATTCCTCGGACAGCTTTGGAAGATTTATCTGTGGGATTTCAATGCTTTCTCCCAAAACATCATGATCCGGTAACTCGGGAAGGTTGTCAGTGGTATCCTTTATGGAAGAGAGAGCTTCACGGATTTTTTCCATAGTTTCGTTTAATACCCTGACATCATCGATATGACCGTCGGTTGCAGAGAGTATCTCTACCAGCATATCATCAAGATCGGTATAAGCCTTGTCCTGATCATTTGAGAATGAATCCAGATCATTTTCAATCTGATCCCTGCGTCCTTTTAATGCAGTGGGAATATCGCGAATAGGAGAGATGAGGTCGCTTAGCCTTTTTCTTTTTACGACCTCCTGTCTGCTGATGGTAGGAGCATACTCTTCCAATGGCAAGTAGTTATTATCCGGTTCATATTCATAATTCCTGCTAAAAAATGCCAAGATATCTGCCCCTCCCCATTATTTTATATGAAAATTATACCATATTCTTACGTATTAATTCTATTTATTCGGAGGCTCCTTATTACCTGTACGGCCATCATGAAAAAAACTATATACCACAAACACTTGTAATTTTGTTTCATTGTAAATACTAAATATGGTATAATTCCTGTATAGACAAAAGGGTCATGGAACTCACATGATAGCACTCGTCTAATTATATGAATGGGAGGATGTGCATGAAAAAAATCTACGTACTTGACACTAATGTCCTCATTCAGGCACCACATGCTTTGAAGTGCTTCGACGATAATGATGTCGTTCTGCCACTGGTGGTACTTGAAGAATTGGATACGCACAAGCGCGACGAAGGTGAGCGGGGTGCCAATGTCCGGGAAGTGATCCGCTTGATTGAAGAACTGCGGGAGAAAGGAGATCTTACCAAAGGAGTTGAACTGCAGGACGGCGCTATTCTCAGAATCGAGAAGAATTTTAAGGACGTCGAACTGCCAAAGGATATGACGGAGTACAAATCCGACAATCGTATTCTTAGAGTATGCAAGGGGCTTTCGGATACACGAAAGGAAAAGGTTATCCTCGTAACCAAGGATATACTGATGCGAATTAAAGCGCAGCTTCTTGGAATCCAGGCTCAGGATTTTACAACTGAACAGGTAGTATCACACACAGAACAGTACGCCGGACGCATAAGAGTTTATGCACCCGAGGAGATTTTTAAGGAGTTCAGAAGAAAAGGAGTTCCGGTCGATGCAGTTTACGTCTGCGACGGAGAAGGCAAAAAGATAAAGCCCACGCTTTATGAAAATGAGTTTGTGATCCTCCAAAGCGACCAGTCCACAAACAAGACTCAGATGGGCAGGGTCGATCATGGAACCATTAAAAAACTTGAATTTGAAAAAGCACAGCCATACGGAGTTACACCCAGAAATGCAGGTCAGTATTTCCTTCAGGAAGCACTGATGCAGCCGGCTGATAAGGCGCCTCTTGTAATAGTAAAGGGTATGGCAGGAACAGCTAAGACTTTTTACTCACTGGCAGTAGGCCTTGAGAAAATGGTGAATCGTCCTACAGGAGAATATAGACGAATACTTGTCTGCAGACCTAATTCTCAGTTTGATGATGATATAGGGTTCCTTCCGGGTGATGAGCAGGAGAAAATAGGACCTCTTATGAGGCCTATCATCGATAACCTTGAACAGCTCATCGATTCAAGTGAGGAGGAACGTTATCAGGATGAAAAGGAACTTCAGGATAAGACCGAGGAGATCTTTGAGAGAGGTATAGTTCAGACGGAAGCGCTTAATTTTATCAGAGGACGTTCCATTCTGAAGACTTATCTGATAATCGATGAAGCACAAAATATGACTCCTGCACAGGCAAAGGGAATCATTACAAGAGCCGGTAAGGACACCAAGATTATTCTGCTTGGTGATCCCAATCAGATAGACAGGCCTTTCCTTGATGAGAGAACAAACGGCTTGTCATATGCATCAGAGCATATGAAAGGTTCGGACCTTTGCTGGCAGATAACTCTTGTTGCCGAGGAGTGTGAGCGTAGTAAGCTTGCCATGGATGCTATCGGCAGAATGAGAGATAAGGTAGAAGTATAACAGGTTAACGTGTATATATTGTAGATAAACAGGTCACTGATTAAACAATGCAGTGACCTGTTTTCAAACTGAGAAAGGAGGCCTTTGTGTACAGAACAATTTTTCATATAGATGTAAACTCAGCCTTCCTTTCCTGGACGGCAGTAAAGAGATTAAAAGAGGACCCGACTGCGATCGATCTTAGGACCATTCCTTCGGTTGTGGGAGGAGATATAAAAACAAGACACGGTATCGTGACCGCGAAATCAATTCCCGCAAAAAAATATGGCATAAATACGGCGGAACCCATAACAAGTGCTCTTCAAAAGTGTCCAAAGCTTGTGGTGGTGCCTTCCGATTTTCAGACATACAGGGAGTATTCCCATGCCTTTATAGATATATTAAGGAGCTATTCCGAGATACTTGAACAGGTTTCAATAGATGAAGCTTATTTGGATGTGACTGATCTTTCAGGTATGAATGTGAGACAGCATCTTTTGGAAGTCTTTGAAGATTTTCTTACAGGAAAGGAGCCTGATGATCAGCTTAAAGCTTCCGGAGAAAATATATTCAGTCAGATAAGGTCTTTTGATGAGTTTGATCAGCCTTTTCCGATTTCCCTTGCTGCGGCTATAAGGTATGAGATTCGCACAAAGCTCGGATTTACAGTAAATGTTGGCATTTCAACCAATAAACTGCTCGCCAAGATGGCAAGTGATTTTACTAAACCCGACAAGACTCATACGCTTTATCCTGCACAGATACGTGAGAAGATGTGGCCCCTCGATATAGGTGATTTATACGGTTGTGGGAAAAAGAGTGCCGAGAAGCTGCGGGGAGTAGGCATAAGAACAATCGGTGATGCAGCCGAGATGGATCTTAATTTGCTAAAGTCGCAGCTCGGCGACAAAGCGGGTGATTATATAAAAAGAAGTGCAAACGGGATAGGTTCGGAAACTGTTCATCCCGAAAGAGAAGATGCCAAAAGCTATTCTAATGAAACAACTTTGACAAATGATATCACCTCCGATTCCTATGACAAGGAAATGCCACCGATTGTACGGCACCTTTCCGAAAAGGTATCAGGAAGACTAAAGCGCGATAAGGTATTTGGAGGAACAATTACCGTTCAGGTAAAAACTGCGGATTTTAAGCGCTTTTCAAGACAGATGAAATTGCAAGAGTCCACAGATGACGCAGATGTTATCTATGAAAATGCTATGTTTCTTTTGGGAAACTTACTGACAGGAGAAGAGGGACTTTTTGAGGATGAAATAGGGATAAGGCTAGTCGGAGTAGGTGTTGATAATCTGGATAACGGTGAATACCGACAGGTCAACCTGTTTGACTGGGCAACCACAGGACAGGCTGAAATTAAAAAGGAAAAAGAGCGTAGGGAAAAGAATGAGAGGCTTGGTGAAATGGAGCGCCTGATAAAAGGAAGATATGGTGATGATGCCATCAAAAAAGGAACTACCCTAGGCGAGTAATTCCTCTTTGAAGTCATGTTATCCTGCAGCCTTTGCAAAGGAAAAGAAGCAAGAGGGTTTGCATAAATATAAGATCAGAATTCAGCCACCTTCACCGTGTGTACTACAAATCTTCTTCCGCTACCTGCCTGACCTGAACAGGTGGAAAGGGTAAGGAGTGACGGATAATCGTCAAAACTTACATCCTGGGGAATTTCTATCAGAGAATTTTTCCTTATATAATCCAAATAAGCATCATAATCCTCATGGGTTTTTACTTCATTATAACTATATGAAGCGTTCGTAGTGGTATAGTATGCGAAAACCCTGTATTTTAAAATCTTATCTTTAGTATAGATATAAACAAAAGGATCTTCATCCAGGAGATGTTCATTTCCTGATTTATAAAGTGATTTAAGAGAACCGAACATGGATAAGTTTTTCATGTTATGGCCAAAAATCATATCGCTTAGTCCTGAAAAATTTTCATCGCTAAGAACATCCATAAATATGCAGCCGGCTTTATTTGCCTTACCGTCAAAGGTTTTATGAAGATACTGGTCAATGGATCTTTCTTTTACAATAGGATAATTGATTTTCGGGAAGGCAGGAAAATAAAGCCAACCGATAAAGTCCGGATTTATCTCGTAAAGAACATCATAATTTATATCAAGAACGGGATAAGAATCCTCCGTATCATCAGTAGTTTCATTGTCTGATGTTTTATCGTCGGATACTTTGACATATGTGTCTCGTATATTGTCATATTCGTTTACGGCTGCTGAATACTCGGATTGATCTTTATATATCATTATGCCTTCATATCCGATAACAGCTATAAGTATTAAAATGATAATCGTTTTAACGATAATAAATGGACTACGTTTTGAGTGACTATTTTCATTCATAATCTGATGTCTAAAATGCTCCTTTATATCATTATAAAAACTGTTTTAATCTGTAAAATATGCTTTTATTCTTCTGAAATTTCATTTTTATATACTGTTCCTTAAAAACATAGACAAATGTCTTTAAACCATTTTATTATATCGCATCTTTAGGTTGCCAATATCATAATAGTTAATAAAAATATAATACACTTTCGGGCTAAATAGATATACAATAATCGATATTTAACCCGAATAAATCAGATATAAAGCTGCAATCTACAAAAAGGATAAAGGATAATTTTTATGAGTAAAAAGAACTATTTGGCAATATGGGTTTTAATGTCGGTACTTCTTGTTCCGGGATTGTTTTCATTTAAGGCATCTGCCAGGGATAGCTTACCTGCAGGAGGATTGAGAAATCTTAAAGTAGAAGAGTTTGATCCTATAGTTATTGATGATAAGAATAGCACTGATAGTACAGGCGAAAATAGTAAGCTTCAAAGGAACAGTTCTCTTCTAAAAAATCTGAACCTTTCAAATGTGGACACGGGCGAACATTATAAATATCTTTCAGAGGATGAGAAGATATTGTATGAGGCTATGTACAGTATTATTTCATCAAAAAACTATGTACCTTATGCTGATCGAAATGCTATAGATAAGGATAAATACAAGGTTACATATTATAAGGGAAAGACTACTTTTGCCAATGCTTACGATATTTCTGATTTGGGAGACTCGATCAACAGGGCTGGGGAAGCACTCTATTTTGACCATCCTGGAAATGTTGAATTTTATATGTGCCATTCTGCTTTTGGAACTTTAAGCTATAGCACAGGTGTGTTTGAAGATTACCTGATAATTACCGCATATTATGATGATACTAAGTTTGAAGCAATTAACAAAAGTATTCAAAACTCATTAAATACCATTGTTGCCGACATAAAAAAGAATGGCTTGGAAAACAACAAATGGGCGGCTCTGACTGAGCTTAATGTTCATGATTATTATGCAAAAATGGTCACCTATGATCATGAGTGTGCCGGTAATGGAAATTCGTACCAGGCATATTTTGATCTTGCGCACACAGCTTATGGCTCACTTTGCGATAAGAATGCTGTTTGTGATGGTTATTCCACAGGCTATGAGATGATCATGGATAAGCTTGGCATAAATACCATGGTAATTGCAGGCTACGCAAATACACCTTCATCCAAAGGAGGACATGCATGGAATATCGTTAAGCTCGACGGAAACTGGTATGAGGTTGATACGACCTGGGCATCACCCTCAAGCAGCTCAGGCAATGTCATCCATGATTATTTTAACAGAACAACAGATGAGTATACTAAAGGAATAAGTAATGCCACGCATAAGAGAACAGAAAATGACGGATATGTAGGCTTTCGTATGCCGAAGGCCACAGGAACACATTATACTTACAAGTATTTAACTGAGACGAGTGAAGCCAATCTAAGTACTGACAGTAATTATGTTGCTTTGAAGGATATGACTCTTTCAAAGGATTCAATTGAAGCGGAAGTAGGACAGAGCTTTACTATAGTTCCGTCATTTACACCTTCAAATGCTACAAATAAGAACTATGCACTTTCCAGTAATAATACGGATGTTGCCAAGGTGTCAGGAAATACAGTCAGCTGCGAAGCGGCAGGCGAGGCTGTTATTACAGTGAAGTCCGAGGATGGTGGCATTACAAAGACTTGTAAGGTTACTGTAAAGACTCCTCCGAGTAAGGAAAGTGATAAGGATACACAGACAGAAGGAAATAGTAACAGCGGAAACACATCAAAAGATAACAGCTCTGAAAATAATTCATCAGATAATAATAAATCCAATGATGAAAATAAGCAGGGAGACAAAAATACAGAAGAAAAAACGTCTGAAGATAGTGCTTCAAAAGAAACTGTTACTTCTAAAAGTACAGGCAGCAGTGTGAGCATATCCATAGGCTCCGCCAAGGGTACCTATATTGTTAATGATATGGAAGATCCCGCGGTAACCTTTAAGACAGCGGCAAATAAGAAATCAACATCGCTTACAATACCTGAAACAATAAGCGATGAAAACGGATTTACTTACAAAGTAACAGAAATAGCATCGGGAATAAAAAAGAACAATGCTAAGCTTAAAAAACTTACAGTACCCGCAACTGTTAAGAAAATAGGGCGAGCTGCTTTTAAGAACTGTTCAGGACTTAAAACGATAAGAATTTACGGTAATAATCTGCAGACGGTACAAAGCGGTGCCTTTAGTAAGATAAATAAGGATTGCAAAATCACAATTGTTGCTTCCGACAGGAAAAAATACAACAAAATAGTGAAGATGCTTAAGAAGGCCGGAGCGAAAAATAGCACTTTTAAGTACAAAAAAGGGTAAGACGGAAACTATTTTTATATTATTTTTTGAAAAAGGCACTATATGAGATTTTGAAAGAAAATAATAAAAAAATCAATCATAAATGTAAATTTAATTGAAAAATTCATTGACAAATATGATGTAGATGTTATTATTGTTATAGGTAATTTAATTTTATTTATTGTTTCTGTGACTGGAGGAACGGACATGAAGAAGTTTAGACGTGTTATTGCTACTATGGTTGCAGTCGTTATTTCACTTAATGTGATGGCTTGCGGTGCTAAGCAGGCGGCGACAATTGATGACGTAGCTGCTCTCAGAGGTATTAACGAAGATACTGAGAACATTTATATCGATGATGAGGCTATTGCCCTTGCCGGTGAAGCTACAACAAGTCAGGGAGCCATGGCAGCAGCACAGGCGGCATTTGCTCTTGTAAATCAGAAACGTTCGGCAGCAGGACTTGGACAGCTTTCATGGAGTGATGCACTTACACAGGCAGCACTTGTAAGAGCACAGGAAATTGTTGGAACGTTTTCACACAGCAGACCTAACGGAACTGAGTGGTATACTGTAAACAGTAGTATCATGTATGGTGAGAATCTTGCTAAGCTTTACAACACAGGCGATGCTGTTGTTGATGCATGGATGGCATCACCTACCCATGCTGCAAATATTATGGAAGGCGGATTTAAGACAGTTGGTATCGCTGTATTCCAGGCCGATAACGGAAATTGGTATTGGGCACAGGAGTTTGGATACTAATTGTGTAAAGGGTCCTTTACCTGACGCTTTACGGACACATATAGATTGTGTAACATGTAGGCAGATTTGTATGAATCAGCTATCAGGATAATACTGATAGCTGATTTTTTGCTGTATTGTCTTCTGTTTATAAATAGTCAGTTGAGATAGAATAATATTACTTAAACTTCGCACGAAAAGAAGGGCTGAGCTTGCAGCCATCTGCCACCATCACCCTCAGACCATATACTCAGATGAACCGTCATCTGGCGAAATTCATAAGGCTCTTTGTTTTTTATCATGCGTGGGCAACATGTTTGAAAGATGTTTGCTTAAATCCACTTACATTCTTTAGACTTTTCGCTGCGATATTCTCTCGCTTGAATTTTCTAATGCTCACACAGATTTCTTTGATTGTGCATGCGTGATAAAAATCGCTCATTCTTCGCTAATTATCACGCATGCACTTGAAATCTGTTATGCGAGCATAAGAAAATTCAAAGCTCAGAATCACTTGCCAAAAAGTCTAAAGAACGTTAGTGGCTTTTGCAAACAGCCTTGAGTTTTGCACCACGCATGAAATAAAGAAAAAACAAAGAGCCTGATGAATGCTTTTCGCCAATTGACGGTGAAAATGAGTATATGGTCTGAGGGTGTGAGTGGCAGATGGCTGCAAGCTCAGCCCAGTTTCCACTGTGCGAAGTTTAAGTAATATTATTATGGATCCAAGGTACGAAAATACCTTGGATCTATTTGATTATATGTTCGATGATATTTTATGCTTATTTTAGCGTTATATCGACAAGCATAATGTATAATGTAAATAATTATAAGTTTTTGATTTCTAAGGAAAATCAATTATAAGGGGGTTCAAAATGAGTTCAATTTACAGTTTCTTAGCTGGCAAAATGAATACGATCATTCTGATTTGTGGAATACTGCTTTTGGGATTGCTTGTGGGAAATTATATTTTGGTTTTAGGTCACTACAATCAAATAAAATCCATTATGAATTGGAAAAACACAAAAAGTATGATAAACAAGAATACTCATGAAGTGGAAGATAAGGCTGATAGTGAAAAAGTTACGCCGGATTCTATCAGGGAATTGGAGACAGCTTTTAACAAAACATGCTCCTGGCATGAAGCATTTTCTCAATTAATTCCGCTGTTCCCGCTTTTTGGAATTCTTGGAACAGTTGCAGGTCTTATCATGCAACTTAGTACTGAGGATTTGAGTACAATTTTCTCATCGTTACATTTGGCACTGGGATCAACATTTTATGGCTTGGTTTTTGCCATTATTTTGAAGTTTTTAGATGCTGTTGGCCCGGCAAGAACAATAAATGAAACAGAAATAATCCTCGAAGATTATGATAAGAAGGTCAATAATGCGATAATGCTGGGAAATATATCTGAATAACTTATTTTTGAGGTATTAAGATATGAAGAGACGTAGAAACAAATCTAATATATTAATAGATTTAACTTCATTGCTGGATGTTGTTTTCATTGTGCTGCTGGTTGTCATGTGTCAGCTTCAAGATACAAAAAACACATATGCAGCTAAGGAAAAAAGTGTTCAGCAACAGGAAAATGATCTTAAAGAATTGAAAAAACTCTATAGTGATCAGATAGAATCGTTAGGCTCGGTATCGGATTATGTCTCATATATTACCGTTAATGCACAATATGATGAGGACCTGGTTACCAGACATATTACTATCCTGAATTCAGACAAACAGTCTGAAATTCCGGAAATATCGCAATTAAAGGGACTGAGGGTTGAAGACGGGTATGAAGAGCTAAGCGAATATCTTCGCACCTATGTTGCTGAGAATTCTGAAAGAGTTGTAGTTTTGTCATTTAATGAAAATGATGAAGATATTCTTTACAGGGATGAAAAGAGAATAAAGGATATCTTTACTCAGTTAAGCAGTGAATACCCCAATATAAGAGAAAAATAAAAGGGACAATTATGATACCTATATTTTTGATGATAATTGGCGCAATTATGATATTGGTATCCGTTTTTATGTGTCTGATGTACTTATTTGAACCCTTATATAAGAACTATCAGATAGTTATTAAACGGAAAGATGATTATGCTCATTATACAAGCCCCAGTAATTTTGCTTTATTACAAAAAGCCAGGAAAGGTTACTGGATTCAGACAGGGATATTATTCATTATTGGGTGCATACTGTTTTTTACAGGCGCCTATTTGAAATATGGAGAAAAGGGATTTGGTCTTTTATTTTCAACAGAATTAGAAGAAAGTGAAGACTCAGATTCAATTAATCAGGAATTGGCTGAAGGATTTGATTCTTCCGGGAATTACATATCCGATGACGGTTTAGTATATACGGATTATGTAATAGTAAAGGGAACAGACATATTATTTAAAGATAAATCTGTTTGTAATTTAGAAGAATTTGAAACAGAAGTAGAGAGACTTCCCGAGGGGAATACTATATATGTAATTGACGGTTATGCCTCAGCTCACACTTTTCATGAAGTTATGAGAATCCTGAGCGAGAAGGGATTTGAATATGAAACAGACGAATAAAAGACGGTTAGGACTTACAATCTTGTCAGTATTGTGCGCTTTTCTCATATGCGGATTTGGAAAAAAGTCGGTAGAACTGACAAAAGATAACTTGATTGATCTTGATAAGGCTATAGAAATATCTGTTTTAGGAGTGGAGGAGACAGGAAAAACAAAAGAAAAAGATACCGTAAAAGAAAAAACTACTGATAGTTCAAAAGAAAAAAGTGGTGAGGCTAAGAAAGCGAATGAAGTAGCAACGGCAAATAATGGCGGAAAGAAAAATGTAACCATTAAGGTTAGAATCCGGGATAGAGAAATATTTGTGAATGGTGAGGATACTGCTATTTCTGTGGATGAACTATCGAAAAAGATAAAGCAGATCTACACAGGTGGCGAAAAAGTCCGATTGATAGATGATTATGCTGAAGCTCATATATATCGCGAAGCTGATGAAATACTACGAGGATTGAGTTCTGAAATGGGGTTCAAATATGATGCAGATTAACCACTTACGAAAAAGATTTTGGACAATAACAGTATGTATCATGTTAGTCCTGATGAATATTATGTTATGTGGAGCATTGTTTGCAAAACCGGATGTAATACTTGATACGGAAAAAAATGCTCTATATCAATATACCTCTGCTGAAGCTATTATTTCTGCTTTTGAATCAGATCCTAAAAAGGCAAAGGAGAAATATAATGGAAATCCTTACCTGATTAGTGGAACCGTAATTTTTAAGAAAAATAATAATAAAGAAATCTCTTTAGGAATAAACAGGCAGACCAAAAGCGTTATTACATGTAAAACGACTGATAAAACAGCATTGGAAAATGTTAATGAAGGTGATCGGATAAGTCTTTTTGGTAAGCTAAATGTAGGATTTATCTATTATGGATTAAGCATGAACATAGATAGTGTTATGTGGGATGCGAATGCATCGTATTCCGATGATACTTTTATTATGTTAGACGGAACCATTGTTAATAAAACATCACTTGTAAAAAGAACATTTGCTGATACCGGTATAAATTTTTATATTCCATCAACATGGAAATCTGTCGAACATGATATTGAGACTGAAAAACTGGGCAATATGCCCGGATATCAATATACTCTTAATAAGATAGGGAAGAAAAGAGCAAAAGCAGAAAGCCTTTTTATTTGTTATTTTGATAAGAAGGCAATGGTTGATATCAATGATCAAAATGAAAATTATCTTATAGAAAAAGCAATAATAAAGGACATTCTTAAGAAGGACACTTTAAAAGTATTTCCATTAAAAATGGAAGCGACTTATTATAACGCAAACTACAAGTATTACAGGGATTCTTATAAACAGGCTCTTGGTGAAAAATATCAGGTCGAATTCATCTTCCAGGAGATAGATAAGGCTATTATTGTTTATATGTATGTTTATCAGGAGCCCGGTAATATTAGTGATGTAATGACTACTCTCAGGTTTGTGGAAAATACAAATAAAAAATGATATGATCATCTCCATATTAAGGATATCTTAAGGTTTCTCTCATACAATGTTCACAAGAGGTTGCTAAAAAAGAATAATAGCGCATATCTTTTAGCAGTATTGGATATATGTATTGTTCCGAACAAAGAATAGACTAATTATATGAATCACAAGAAAAAGGCAGGATTGAGATAAGATGCCCCAGATGTTCAAACAGATTCATAAAGAAAACATGATGAGATATGAGGAAATGATATGATGACAAATCCTTATGAAACCCTGGGAGTTCAGCCGGGTGCCTCAGATGAGGAAATAAAAAAAGCATATAGAAATCTTGCAAAGAAGTATCATCCGGACCTTCATCCAAATGATGAGGCAGCATCGGCAAAGATGAATGAGATAAATGCAGCATACGATATTCTTTCAAAGCCTCACAGCTCGGATACATGGCAACAAAGAACTGAAAACCGATCTTATGAGCAGCGGAGCACATATGACAAAGAAGCAGAATATGTGGACTTTGAAGAGTATTTGAAACAGAGGAACAGGCAGAGGGGATATGGTTACACGTATACCTGGAATTTTAGTAATATGCCGGTATATTCCTCCAGACCATCTATATTGGGCAGGATATTCAGATGGTTCATTATATACCAGATTTTTTCTATGTTATTGAAAATGGCATTTTTTCTTGGATGATAGAATTATATAAAAGGTACAAAAGACCATTTGACAGTTGGGTACTGTTAAATGGTCTTTTTAATTATGGGTCGTGACCCAGTTGAGCGCGCAAAGCGTGCGAAATATCAACCACCCGCTATGCGGGTGCGCGGTGTTTGTTATACAAAAAAATCACCTTTCCGTTATAATGTGGTTGTTCAAGCCTAAATTATAACGAAAGTAAAGGTGATTTTAATGGCAAACAAGTCATATAGCTTAGCACATACCAAATAGATGTGTAAGTACCATATTGTGTTTACATCTAAGTATAGGAGAAAAATTATTTATAATCAATACAAGACCAGCATACGAGATATATTGAAGCAGTTATGTGCATATAAAGGAGTAGAGATTATTGAAGGACATTTAATGCCAGACCATGTACATATGTTGGTCAGTATTCCTCCAAAGCTTAGTGTATCGCGGTTTATGGGGTATCTGAAAGGAAAGAGTGCGTTGCTGATTTTTGATCAGCACGCAAATCTAAAATATAAGTTTGGGAATAGACATTTCTGAGCTGAAGGATACTATGTTAGTACAGTAGGCCTCAATGAGTCAACAATAAAGAAGTACATTCAGGATCAAGAAAAACATAATATAGCAATGGATAAACTGAGTGTGAAAGAGTATGAGAATCCCTTCAAGGAGGAGCCGGTATTACAAGCACTCTTTCAAGGGCTGCGACGAGTCAAAGGCGTTAGGACTCGAACAAAGTGAAAGCCCAGCGCCTTATAGGGGCGAGCAAGCCACCCTTCAGATGGGTGGTGCTGAATTTTTATTATTTAGCAAAGGATATTTAGAAGAATGTCAGAAATAATAAAAAGTTTATATGTAGTTTATATTTATATGTTTTTTTCGAGAGTATCATAGTATTTAAATACATAATAAATTGCTTTTAGTATATAGGTAATATAGATAGCATGAACTAATATAATCTGATTTTTTATTAGGATGTAGCTTAACTAGGAGGTAAATGTATGCCTTTGGAATTGGCAGGTAATCTATTTTTTGTTCTTTTGGGAATTATAATTATTATATTATTAATTAGTCAGGCTTCAAAAAAATCAAAAATGCAGGAGATATCTAAAGAAGCAAGAATAAGGTCTGATGCTTTAGATAGGGGAATAGACATTTTCAATACAAAGAAAATATCATATCCAATAACTTCATATGCAGAATTGGCATTTTATATAGATGAAGAAAAAAAGCTGATATTGGTTTTTCAAGGTGAAACATTGATTGATGAACTTTCATTTTTTGATATATGTGGTATTGAAATAAAGGAGAATGGCAATACTACAAATGGAATTGGAAGAGCTATAGCTGGTGCAATTATTGCCGGAGGTACAGGTGCTGTAATTGGAGCTATAACAGCAGAAACTATTATAAACAGCTGTTCAATTGCTGTATATACAAATAACATAAAGAATCCGATACATGAATATCTGATTTTTGAAAATGAAAGAAGAACACTATCGTCGATGGAACAAGAACACATTTTTACTAATGAATTAGTTGCAACATTCAAGGTTATAATAGAGACAAATAAGGTTACATCTGTTATCAGTGGAATAAAACAATATGAATCAAGTATCAATACTAAAGAAATAACTACAGCAATCAAAGATTTATCTGAGCTAAAAAAACAAGGTGCTATAACAGAAAAAGAATTCGAACAAAAAAAGAAAGAGCTACTAGATAGAATTTGACAGTATTTGCAAATAAGTACTTACTTGTAAGTATCATATTTTGTGAAATTTTTTATATGGAATGATGTAAATTTTTAAAGGTATGGAGGCTATATGGTTCTTATCAGATATCCAAAACAACTCTAATAAACTCACTACATCAGCGCATGGTATAAATCATTTGTGTGGATTGACAGGATTAAGCCGAACAGTCAATAGATACGATAAGTATGGAATTATCTGGGAACCGAGATCCTAATATCAGTATCATTTTTACTATTTATTTAAATCTGCAACATTATATATTAATACTCCATCTTCCCATATTAGTAAGGGAGTACTCATATCCAATTCTGATAATGCATATGTAGTTGAATGCAATCCTACTATATCAAAGATGTTCTTTTGAGTATCACTTATAGATTCTGTTAATGTGTCCACATTGTTTTGCCATAGCTTCATGGCTTTAGAATCACCGTCTTGGGCAGACATACCCCAAGATGTAAATTGACTTTGGCTATTCCATATATTTATTACGACAGTAGTGCCATCTGGTGAAACTGAGTTAGAATAGTGCATCCCACTTTTGGAATAATTACTGTTTTCCGAAAAAATATTATCAACGGGCTTTAATATTTCTTTACGGGAATTTGGAGTATAAGTGATTAGCCATGATATTCCTACATCATCAGCATCCATCGTGAGGGCTATTTTTGTGTCATCTGTGAACCAAAATGTTTTTAAACACTGTTTTTGTTCTTTTATTTTATCGATATTAGGAGATGCATCTATTTTATTACCATAATTATTTAAAATATTATCTTTAAAAGGAATACCCAACTCCTCACTGAGATAATTTTTCATATATATACAGACTTTTTTCTTCTCGTATTATGTATGAATTTTGTGGAAAATAATATCCTTTAGAGAATTTTCCGTCTGCAAATTCATATGCAGCATATATGCTTTCACCATTGTAAGTCAATCAATAAAAGAGCATAGTATCAGTTTCTTTGACGAATTTTGCTTTTTCAAATTCTTTATTTGTGTATCTAAATCACCCCATGAAGCTACTCTGAAATGCACTTCTTTTGATGCAAATGTAGTAATTGGAAATGTGGTAATTACTAGAATAAATATTTAAGGAATCCACTTTTTCATAGAAATATACCCTGAAAATGTTTTGTTAATTTATGATTTGCATCCTAGATGTAATGAAGGTTTAGCTATTAAAGAATGCGAAAAAATCATATTCTTTTGACTTTCTTATTATATTTGAGGGAGATTCTTAATAAGGTAAAATAATAGGTCTCTGGTTTCTTTTTCAGATAATTCGTTTATTCTTTTTTGTAATAATTCGGCATCTTTTATTTCAACTAATTCAGAGTAAATACGAGAAATTGCAGTAGATGCGAGATTCTGCTCTTTATTTGTATTTGAAAATTTAAAATGTTCCTTGAAGTTGTTTATTATTTTTACTAAGTCGGTTTGTTTTGCATTAGAATAATCGATATTGTTTTTCTTAGCATAACGAACAAAACTTTTGTAGTTATTTCCTAATGAGCTCAATTTCATTACTTGAGTAACGGTGAAGCTTTTTTTATCAAAATGATGTATTTTATCAAAAGCAACAGCCGTTGAATAACCGCTTAGCGTTGATTTTGAGATTCCTAAAATAGAAGACAATTTACGAACACTATGAATGTTATCTTTATAATATTCACTATCAATTATTTCAGAAACAGCGTAGGCTTCCTCCCACATAGCTGTAGAGGTCTTTGAGCGCTCTTTTTGTATTTTTTCAATTATTTTCTTAATATCTTTATAGCTCATTTCTTTCTTATATATTTGCAATATTATTTAGTATATTTTCAAGGATGAAGTGGTTGAAATCATCTATAAGTCTAACATACGTAAAATATGAAATATATAAAATCAATATAAAACTATTATTGTAAAATTATTTTCTGACAAGTTGCTTATAATGTTTTATCGGTGGCGTTATTAAAAAAAGTATTCAAAGAGCACCGTTTTCTGGAATAAGACTATTTCGTAAATATCATGTCCGTCTTTATTTAAATGAAAAGCAATTTATAAACGAGGGTATTAGGAGCGGCCTATGCTACAGATATATGTTGAACTTACGGATGATAAAAAGGTAAGTGGGATAATTGAAAAATTTGCAAGTACAAGGATTTTAAACATAATGCAGTTTCATTTGGAAATGAATATGTATGATACGTTGGATAGTGTTTTGGGAATAAGTCCTAAGGATGCTGAGTTCTATAAATATATTATGGAAGATATTTCTCAGGAAAATGTTAGTGAGGAGGATGCGAATTCGCATTTGTTTCGCTTATCGAGCTTTTGTAGTCGGTGAAGATGCGTAGTCCTAGTATGTTACAGAACTATCAAATGTTTCTGCTGATAGCAGTGGATTGGGAGTTGCTAAAAGATATAGATCTGGAGTTGGTGGAGAGGTTTTTCTGCAAAGGATAGAAAGAAGATCGTGAATGCTCTGGAAGTCATAGCAGCGGAATATGGTTACTCTGTAGAAGATATTATTGATGATTACGTGAATTTGGAGCATTATGAAGAGAGTTGTTTTGAAGACTGGAATTTTTTACAGATGGATAATATGATATTTGATGAGTTAAAGAGTTCAATGTCAATAAGGATCTGGGGATGGTAGAATATAATGAGACTATTGGTATGAAGGTTCAGATTTTGAAGTTTCCAGGTGGTATTAACCGGGAGTGAGGATGTTATAGTTCACACCCAGTGTCAGTAACATAAGTATATATGTAACTAGCAAGTACTTTACCTGATAATGGAACATAATTTATCGTAATATAATGATAACAGGATCAATTATTGTAGAGAAGAAGTTATAGGAATTGGGGGATTGTATGAAAAAAGTTATTACTCGTTTTGCACAGTTCTTGTGCATTGTTTCCATGCTGTTTTTGATTGATATCGTTAGAGTAAAGGCATATTCGGGGGGATATGAAACAACGTTTGATACATCAAGATATATTGATGTACATTCTACTCAGGAAGTTGTTTCTGCACTGCTTGATGCAAGGTCGAAATTACAGGAGATAGTTGTAATAAGGGCTAATCCAAATCAGGTAAAGATTGAATCGGATCGACCGGGGTTCAGCGATCTCGATAGTTCTATTTACAATTTTTTTAATTATAGTTATGTAGGTGGAGTATATAATTCGTGGGATTATAGTGTTTATTCGGGGCCATCCTGCTCCGGAAAAATACAGGATCCTATGAATCCTTCATATTATTATTACAAAATTGATTTTGAATATTGTGATAATACAGCTGAACTTGCTTTAGCAGATAGCAAGCTTAGAGGAATTCTTTCAAAGGTTCAGAGCAAAAGTGATGTGGAAAAGATTATCTACTTATTTAACTGGATGAATCAGAATGTTCCTGAAGAAAAAGAGTCGGATGCCGGTTACGAACGTAATTGTAATGGAATTTATGGGTGCCTTTTTGGAGATGGAACAGGATATTGCTGCTCAACATATGCTTCTACAATTCAGCGTTATTGTGAGCTTGCAGGTATTAATGCTTACATTGTAGCCGGTAGTGATGTTGCAGATGAGATGTGCCATGCTTTCAATATTATGCAGATTGGTAAAAAGTGGTATGTCACAGATTATACTACGGGTGATCTTTTGGTCGGAACAAATAGTTTAAATAAGGAATATATTAAGATTTTAAAGAATCACGTTCCATCTTTGTCATTCAGTAAGACAGATTATGAGAAAACAATAAAGAAGGTAAAAGTTGGGGATTTCGTTATAAGTCATATGAATATTTATAGAATCACGTCAAAAAAGACTGCAGAGCTTATAGGTGTTCCCCGGTCATATATGCAAGTAGTAATTCCGGATTGCATAACCATAAAGGGAAAATCTTACATTGTTACAAGGATTGATAATGAAGCATTATTCAATGATAATGCATTAAGGAAAGTTACTATCGGAAAATCAGTAACTACTATAGGGGAGAATGCATTTGGAAATTGCTATAAGCTCTGTAATGTGATTTTTGAGGGTGATTCGGTAAAAACTATTCATAAGACTGCATTCAAAGGAATAAAGGATTCGGCTAAGTTTACAATAAAAGCTTCAAGTGCATCTAAATTTGGTTCTGTTGTAAAAAAGCTTAAAAAAGCGGTGACAGCAGGCAATGCTATATATAAGAGGAAAAAGTAGTTTGTTTTGAGAAGACAAATCTATACATTATATCAGTAAAAGGCTGGATTTTTGATGATCCAGCCTTTTTCATATGGTTAAAGAAGGACACTTTGAATGCATCAGTTTACATCGCAATGGCAACGGCGTGACGTTGCGCCATAGGATATTTTGGTGTATTATTATACAGTTACTTGCTGTGATAATTTACAGTAGTGAAGTGCGTTTAGCACTGTAAGAGGAGGATATTATGAAAAAGAAAATGCTGGCAGCTATTTTAGCTGCATCCATGATGGTGATGACTGTCACCGGCTGTGGAGACAATCGTAAGACTGCAGATGATGCAAATGAAGCTCAGAGCACAGATGCAGTCGAGGAGACAACTGAAGAGGCAAATGAAGCGGATTCTGTAGAAGAGGCTTCTGAGGAACCCGCAGAGGAAGCGGATGCCGAAGCTTCTGAGGAAGTGGCAGAGGAAGCAGATAGCGAGACAACAGAAGCTGCTACTGAGACAGAGAGTGATGGAGAGGAATATATAATTGGTATTTCTCAGTTCGCTGAGCATGGCTCACTTGATAACTGCCGCGAGGGATTCCTTCAGGGACTTGCAAATGAAGGCATTGTTGAAGGGGAGAACCTCACTGTTCATTTTCAGAATGCTCAGGCAGATACAGGCACTGCCAGCCAGATTTCAGATGCCTTCGTAGCTGATGGAGTAGATCTTATCTGCGGTATTGCAACACCCAGTGCTATGAGTGCTTACAATTCAGCACTTGGTACAACTGTACCCGTTATATATTCAGCAGTTTCAGATCCTGTTGCTGCCGAACTTGCCAAGGAAGACGGTACACCTGTTGGCAATATTACAGGAACTTCCGATGCCCTTGCTGTTACAGAGCAGCTTGAGATGATTCGTAAGATACTTCCCGATGCCAAGAAGATTGGTATCCTTTACACAACAAGCGAGACAAATTCTGAGAGCACAATTGCTCAGTATAAAGAGCATGCAGCTGAGTATGGTTTTGAAATCGTAGACAGCGGCATCAATACACTCGCTGATCTTGATATGGCTGCTGCAGACCTTGTAACCAAGGTTGACTGCATCAACAATCTTACTGATAATACTGTGGTTTCAGGTCTTCAGACAGTACTTAGCCATGCTAAGGAACAGAAGATTCCTGTGTTTGGTTCAGAGGTTGAACAGGTAAAGGTTGGCTGTGTTGCGGCTATGGGACTTGATTATGTTAAGCTCGGAATTCAGACAGGTGAGATGGCTGCTAAGGTCCTTAAGGGAGAAAGCAAGGCTTCAGATATGCCTTTTGAAGTAATTGATGAGCCCAGCCTTTATGTAAACACAAAGGCTGCTGAAGAAATTGAGTTGACTCTTGATGAGGAACTGGTTTCAAGTGCAGCTGAAAGCTTTGACAGTATTGCTGCTAATTAATTGGAGGAATTATGGCACTGATAGTAAGTGTATTGGAGCAGGGATTGTGCTATGCAATCATGGCTCTCGGAATGTATATCACATATAAAATACTTGATTTTCCTGATATGACGGTCGACGGAGGTTTTCCTTTCGGAATCTGCCTTGCCGTAGTCATGATAAGGGCGGGAGTGGCTCCAATCCTTACATTGCCTATATGTTTTGCTGCAGGTTGTATTGTGGGTGTCTGCACAGGTATTATCCATGTGGTTTTCAAGGTTCGCGATCTTTTGGCGGGTATAATTATGATGACAGGTTTATACTCGATTAATTTACGAATTGCCGGAAAAGCCAATCTTCCTATGTATGACTACTATACAATTTTCGACAATAAGTCCATGAATTCCCTTTTTGGCGCAGTTCCGGGACTTGATAAATTTCAGTCAGTTATAATTCTTCTTGTAATTACGATAGTCGTTAAGCTTATTCTGGATTGGTATTTAAAAACACGTTCCGGCCTTATGCTTCAGGCAGTTGGTGATAACGATGTTCTTGTTACATCAATGGGCGTCGACAGAGGCAAGGTTCGTATAACAGGCCTTGCGATAGCAAACGGACTTGTTGCGCTTTCCGGTGCGATATATGCACAGCAGCAGAGATATTTTGATGTATCAATGGGTACGGGAACTGCTGTTATAGGACTTGCAAGTGTTATAATCGGCACAGCTCTTTTGGGAAAGCTTAAATTTTTCAACATTACAACAAGCGTTGTCATCGGAGCCATTGTTTATAAAGCATGCGTGGCAATTGCCATTAAATGCGGCTTACAGTCAACCGACTTAAAGCTTATCACAGCTGTTCTTTTCCTGGTAATTTTGATTATCACAAGGGACAGGAAACGGAAAGTGGAGGCCTGATATGCTGGAACTTAAATCTATATACAAAAATTATAATCCCGGTAGTGTCAATGAGATGTGCCTCTTTGATGATTTTAACCTCACGGTTCCTGATGGACAGTTTGTTGCGGTTGTTGGAAGTAATGGTTCGGGAAAAACATCGATGCTGAATATTATCTGTGGCTCTATTCAGGCTGATAAAGGAGAGGTTCTGGTTAATGGCGTGAACATTGCCAATGAGCGTGATTATCAGAGACACAGAACTATTGGAAGAGTTTATCAGGATCCTTCCAAGGGAACCTGCCCCTCTATGAACATACTTGAAAATATGTCGATTGCCGATAACAAGGGCAAGATTTTTGGTCTTCAGCCGGGAGTTAATCACAAGCGTAAGGATTATTACAGAGAGCTGTTAAAAAGTCTCGGTCTCGGATTAGAGGATAAGCTTTATACAAAGGTTGGTTCATTATCAGGTGGACAGCGTCAGGCGGTAGCTCTTTTGATGAGTACGATGACTCCGCTTGAGTTTTTGATTCTTGATGAGCATACAGCAGCTCTGGATCCTAAGACTGCAGACATAATAATGGAACTTACTGAGAAAATAGTAAGAGAGAAAAAGGTGACCACTATCATGGTAACTCACAATCTTCGTTATGCCACGCAGTACGGCGACAGACTTCTCATGATGCATGAAGGATCAGTCATCCTTGATAAGTCCGGAGAGGATAAGAAAAAGATGAACCCGGAGCAGATAATGCATCTGTTTAATGAAATCAGTGTCGAATGTGGTAACTGAGTTTTTACATACATTAATAAAGAAAGCAGCAAATGCCGATTGCTTTGAGCAACTTCGAAATGAGGCATTTGCTGCTTTATAAGTTTTAGAAATCACACCGCAGATGAAAACAGGCATTTCCAAATGGATAGCTTCGCTGCTTACCTTTTATCACCTTCGGTGTATTTTTCGTCGCAGTATTTGCAACGATAAATTTCTTTTTCTTCATCTGCAAGATAGAAGATATGAGGTAATCCCTGCTCGATAGAGGTAATACAGCGGGGATTATGGCATTTTATGACATTTGAGATCTCATGAGGAAGGAAGAGTGCTCTCTTTTCAACAATTTCTCCTTCTTTTATTACATTAACCGTGATGCTGTGGTCTATGAAAGCCAGAACATCAAGATTAAGAGTATCTATATCACATTCAACTTTAAGAATGTCCTTCTTGCCCATTACATTACTCTTGGCATTTTTTATAATTGCAACAGTACAGTCAAGTTTATCAAGACCAAGGTGATGGTAAATCTGCATGCTGCGTCCGGCTTTTATATGGTCTAAGACGAAGCCTTCTTCAATTTTTCCTACGTTTAGCATATTGTATCCTTTCTGATAAGGTGAAGCTGACCATGATTACGTTTTTTAGTTAGAACACTCTTAGAAGTCCATGGTTCATATGTGCATCGGTTTTGTCCAAAAGAGTGAGTATAAGAGCCATTCTTACATAAAGACCATATTGAACCTGTTTGAAATAAGCGGCTCTTGGATCCTTATCCACTTCAACGGAAATTTCATTAACTCTGGGAAGTGGATGCAAAATATGCATATCCTTTTTTGCCATTGCCATTTTTTCTTCGTTCAAGATATAGAAATCGCGCAGACGGATGTAATCCTCTTCATTGAAAAAACGCTCCTTCTGAACTCGTGTCATGTAGAGCAGATCCAGTCTTGGCATTACATCTTCGAGTTTAATTACCTCTTCATAGGTTATACCGCTATCATTTAGAAGCTCTGTTATGTAGTCGGGAACACGAAGTTCATTTGGCGATATGAAAATAAAATGTATATCCTTATAACGGACTAAAGCATTTATTAAGGAATGAACGGTTCTGCCAAATTTGAGATCACCGCAAAGACCGATTGTGAAACCACCAAGAGAACCATATAAAGAACGAATGGTGAGAAGATCTGTAAGAGTCTGAGTAGGGTGGTGATGACCGCCATCACCGGCATTAATAACGGGAATAATAGAATTCGCTGCAGCTACCATAGGTGCGCCTTCTTTTGGGTGACGCATTGCACAGATATCAGCGAAACTGGAAATAACACGGATAGTATCGGCAACACTTTCGCCTTTTGAAACGGATGAACTTGAAGCATCGGCAAAACCGATTATCTGACCTCCGAGTCGAAGCATTGCTGTTTCAAAGCTGAGTCTTGTTCTGGTGCTCGGTTCATAAAAACAGGTTGCTAGTATGTTGCCATCACACTTGTGGGCATAACTGCTCATGTTTCGCTCGATATCACCTGCTGTATCAAAGAGCTGGTCCAATTCTTCAACTGAAAAATCGAGCGGACGCATCATGTGTCTTAGATTGTTCATCATAGATTCTGCACTCCCATATATAATTGATTATCATTTTTTCTTAATCAATTATATATGTTTGGAGCACTTTGTCTAGACAATATTTTTTAAAAAATAATCAGTAGGGAAGGAAAGTACTTACCATTGCAGATCCGTCTACAGGAACATGGTACATTACATTGTCGACTCCAAAAGGCTTAAAGTACAGGTATTTTGAAGTAAGGCTGAGTCCATGGTAAACGCCTTCAGCTATTACGGTATTTCCCGAACCATCAAGCCTCATAACGCGAAGTGTCTGGTTACCGGCTTCTGATGTGGCATAGAAAATGTTGTATTCATTCATGTTGTAAAAATCAACTCTTGAATTGGTGAGCACTTCGGTATTACCACTATTCATGTTTGAACGGCAAAGCCTGTAATGGTGGGCTGCATCGATGTAATACACGTAGTCACCCTGAATGATGGGCTGCCAGATATTTCCGTTTAAAACAATCCCGGATGCATTTTCGGAAAGAGTGTCCATGACATGAAGATTGTGATCAAGGTCAATACCGCTGTAGTATATTTTTCCGTTAATTGCGCAGGAGGGATCAAGAAGTTCGGTAGTAATGTGAGCCTGTTCCTTGGCATCAATTCTTATGCTGTTAAGCCCGGCCTCCTCACCGTAGTCAACGCGATAGTAGAGGTTACTTCCTACCAGCTGCACAGCTGAGATGTTTTCTCTGTCAAGAAGGGACTGGTTATCCCCGTCAGTATCACATCTGTACAAGCCGTAGAATGTTGAAACTCTTCCGAGACCTTTCAGATCACCTGACAGGTTAGTCTTTGAATAATCGAGATAGTAATAAATATATTTTCCGGCTCCGACGATATTTCTAACGCCCATGGAGGTCATTTCTTTTAAATCTGTTTCATCGGGATTCATAGAGTAAAGACAGTCATTTTCCAAAGGGTTTGCAAAATAGACTCTTCCGTCCATTTCCATAACGATCCCACCATTGTAAAGATTACCGGGAGTGTTACCAACCACGGTTTCATCGTTCATCGGAACACGCTTAGACAGTAAATATAACAAAATCAGAATTGTAGAAGCCACGACTATAGCTGAAAAAATAATGAGAGGAACTCTTTTTTGCATAAAAATCTTACCTCATTATAATTATGAAATAACAATGGGACTAATAGACTTTATTTTATAAATTATAGCACGATTTTTAGGTACAATGCCATTAACTTTCCGAAAATTCATGTCTAAAATGTGGTATATTATATACAAAAAAAGGGATTATGATACTTCTAATAATAAGGAGATGAATGGATGGATTTAAACGAACTTCGAGGGGATATTGACAAAATCGATTCGGAGCTGCTTGCGCTCTTTGAAAAGAGAATGGAGATCAGTGAGAAGGTTGCTGATTATAAAATAAAGATAGGGAAAAATGTCTTTGACAAGGAAAGAGAGTCGGAAAAGGTAAAATCCTTTCAATTGCTTGCTAAGGACGAAGAAAACAGGGAGGCGGCAGGTGAGCTTATCCAAAAGATTATGGAGATAAGCAGAAAACGTCAGTACAAAAGGCTGGATGAGAACGGAATAATCGATAAGGGAGCTTTGGAAGATCCGCTTACAGCCAGTGATAATAGTTCAAAACTAACTTCTTCCTTTGACGATTTAAATGACGGCGACAACTCATTGATACTTTACAGGAATGCATCCGATAAGCAGACATATCTTAGAGATACGCTCGTGGTTCTTTCAGACAGGAAACTTGCGGATGCACATTACAGTACTGAAGAGCAGGGGAAACTTATCCATTCATGTATGAATATGCTTATTGATGAGTCAGCAAGGAGAGGCTTTAGCGGCAATCTCTGGCACACCTTTCTTGCGCTTCTTTTGGTATCCGATGAAAACGCATACAGTATGTCGGATGAGAAGAGAGGAGATACAGGTGGCTCAATAAGAGAACTTGCACTTCATGACCTTAAGTGCTTTAAAAGATGGTTTGACATTGATTTTTCTGAAATGATCAAAAGGCTCTGCGTCCCCGAATTTTCGGTGCTGTTTGATTATAAAGTCGGGAGCTCTGAGAGCAAGGTGTTTAACACTAGGGTAAGAGACAGAATATGCGAGCTTGCAAAAGACCTTGCAGGTTGTGACAGTGCAGAGGATATGCTGTCTGAGCTTGCTCTTTTTTACAAACACTACGGAGTTGGAAAATTCGGACTTCATAAAGCATTCAGAGTAAGACACAAAGAGCCGCAGGCATTGATCGAACCTATCAGAAATATAAGGCATGTTCAGTTATCAGACCTTGTCGGATATGAGATTGCAAAGCAGAAGCTTGTTGAAAATACAGAGGCATTTGTCTCTGGGAAAAAAGCAAACAACTGTCTTTTGTACGGCGATGCCGGCACAGGCAAATCTTCTTGCATCAAGGCAATTGCCAATGAGTATTTTGACAAAGGTCTTAGAATAATTGAAATTTATAAGCATCAGTTCAAGGATTTGAACGATGTTATAGCTCAGATAAAGGGAAGAAATTACAAATTTATTATTTATATGGATGACCTTAGCTTTGAGGAATTTGAGACAGATTACAAATATCTTAAAGCCGTGATTGAAGGAGGCCTTGAGAAGAAACCGGAAAACGTGCTTATATACGCAACTTCCAACAGAAGGCATCTTATTCGTGAGAGCTTTAAGGATAAGCCGGCTGTTCTTGATGACGATCTTCACAGAAATGATACTGTACAGGAAAAACTGTCTCTTGCTAACAGATTTGGTGTAACTATTTATTTCGGGGCACCGGAGATGAAGGAATATGATGAGATTGTTCGTGTTCTTGCAAGACGTAACGGAATTGATATGGAAGGGGATGAACTGATCGCAGAAGCCAGGAAATGGGAGATGAATCACGGCGGTCTTTCAGGTCGTACAGCCCAGCAATTCATAGATTACCTGTTAGGAAAATAAAAAATATTCTATGCGTTTTTTAATGAGGAGGGAATATATGGCGACAGACATCTTTGCGGCAGTGGATCTGGGCTCGTACGAGCTTGAGATGAAAATCTACGAAATGTCGCAGAAAAAAGGCGTTAAACAGATAGATCATGTGCGTCACAGAATAGACCTGGGAACCGAAACCTATGCGACAGGTCAGATTTCTGCTGCTCATATGGATGAGCTTATAAGGATCCTTACTGACTACAATAAGATCATGGAGGGATATGGCGTAACACGTTATCAGGCTTACGGAACCAGTGCCCTTCGTGAGACAAAAGACAATGATACGGTATTGGAGCTCTTAAGACAACGAACGGGGATAGAAATAGATATCCTAAGTAACTCCGAACAACGCTTTTTGGACTACAAGTCTGTTGCCCTCAACAACGAACGCTTTTTTAAATTCCTTGAAAAACCTACAGCTATCGTGGATGTAGGAGGAGGAAGTATTCAGATATCACTATTTGACAACGATACCCTGGTTACTACTCAGCAGCTAAGACTTGGTGTGCTCAGACTGTATTCTACAATGCAGCAGATTCAACCCGGACACAGCAAATACCCTATGCTGGTTCAGGAACTGGTGGAATCGCAGCTTAATGTCTTTGCTAAGATGCATTTAAAGGACAGGAAGGTTGAAAATGTAATCCTGCTGGATGATTATGTATCACCTGTCCTGCAGAGAGTAAATCTCGGTATGGAAGAAAAGACCTATGCTTCCGCTAAACGGTTTGTGGATTATATAGGAACTCTTTCCGGAAAATCACTGACAGATACAGCTAAAAAACTTGGACTTGCGCAGGATAATATAATGCTGATGTATGTTTCGGGACTTCTTGTCAGCAATATACTTACTGTTCTTAAGGCAGAAACAATCTGGGCACCGGGGGGAACACTTTGCGACGGAATTGCTTTTGAGTATGCTGAAAGAAAAAAATACCTTAAGAGCTCGCATGATTTTGAGCAGGACATAGTTGCCTGTGCTCAGAATATTTCCAGGAGATATATGGGCAGCAAATCCAGAAGTGAAACGCTGCAGACCATAGCACTTAATATATTTGACAGCATGAAAAAAGTTCACGGTCTTGGTAAAAGAGAACGTCTTCTTTTACAGATATGCACAATACTGCATGACTGCGGAAAATATATCAGCATGGTAAACCTTGGTGATTGCTCATATAACATTATAATGTCGACTGAGATAATAGGACTTTCGCATTTGGAAAGATCGATAGTCGCCAATGTAGTCAGATTCAATCATGATGAATTTGAATATTTTAAGGATGGCGGGTATAGATTCCACGGAATCAATCACGATGCATATCTGACAATAGCTAAACTGACTGCGATACTTAGAATAGCCAACGGACTTGACCGCACACATAAACAGAAATTCAAGAATGTTCGTGTTACAACAAAGGACAAAGAACTCGAGATAATTGTTGATACTATGGCTGACGTTTCACTTGAAAAAGGTCTGTTTGGATCACGAGGAGGTTTTTTCGAGCAGGTATACGGAATAAAACCGATAATCAGACAGAAGCGTTTTTGATATGTTTAAACTACATGGCAGGTGTCAACATAGCATGCGGATGAGGGGTACTTATGTCAACAAAAAAGAAAAACCAAATCGAATCACAGCAAAATGATTTCTATAAAAATGAATATTATATTAACCGTGAACTAAGCTGGCTTCAGTTTAACAGCAGATGCCTTTCGGAGGCCAAGGATAAAGAAACACCTTTATTTGAAAAACTGAAATTCTTAAGCATTACCGCAAGTAATCTTGATGAGTTTTTTATGGTAAGGGTTGCTTCGCTGAAGGATATGATAAATGCAGGGTATAAGAAACCTGATATTGCAGGGCTTTCACCCAAAGAACAGCTCGATAAGGTAACAGATGCTGTCCATGATTTTCAAAATGAACAGTATAAAGTATACAACCGTATGCTTCTACCGGAAATGAGAGCAAACGGCCTTGAGATAGTAAGCGATTATAAGAAGCTTGATGAAGATGAGTCTGATTATATCGACCGCTATTTTGATGATTTTGTATATCCTGTTTTAACACCTATGGCTTATGACTCATCGAGACCTTTTCCGCTTATCAGAAATAAGACACTCAATATAGGTGCCCTTGTAAAAGGTAAAGATAATGACGAGATGGAATTTGCCATGGTTCAGGTTCCGTCCGTACTTCCGAGAATAATGGAAATTCCTGCTTCAACAGGCGTCAGGAAAATAATGCTGTTGGAACAGATAATAGAGAGGAATATCCATAAGCTGTTTTTGAATTATGATATTGTGTGCTGTTATCCGTTTAGAGTTGGACGAAATGCCGATCTATCAATTGATGAGGACGAGGCAGAAGACCTTCTTAAAGAAATTGAAAAGCAGCTAAAGAGGCGCCAGTGGGGACAGGCTATAAGACTTGAAATCGAAAAAGGCTTTGATAAACGTCTTCTGAAAATTCTTACCGATGAATTAAAGGTGGAACAGCGTGAGATATACACAATCGAAGGACCGCTTGATCTTACTTTTCTTATGAAAATGTATGGGATAGAGGGCTTTGACTATCTTAAGGAGCATGGTTATGACAGACCTGCACCTGTGGTTTCGCTGCCTGCTGACAGGGATATATTTGAATGTATCAGAGAGGGTGATATTTTGATGCATCATCCGTATGAAAGCTTTGATCCTGTTGTGAGATTTGTTGAAGCTGCCGCATCCGACCCTTCGGTTTTGGCTATTAAGCAGACTTTGTATCGTGTAAGCGGTAATTCACCTATTATTGCAGCTCTTGCAAAGGCGGCTGACAATGGAAAACAGGTATCTGTTCTTGTTGAGCTTAAAGCCCGTTTTGATGAGGAAAACAATATTGTATGGGCTAAGATGCTTGAGAAAGCCGGATGCCACGTTATCTATGGATTAAAAGGTCTTAAGACGCACAGTAAAATAACGCTTGTGGTCAGAAAAGAAGAGGATGGAATAAGACGCTATGTACATCTGGCTACAGGTAACTATAATGATTCCACCGCTAAGCTATATACTGATGTAGGTATGTTTACTTGTGCTGAGGCTTATGGTGAGGATGCTACTGCGGTATTCAATATGCTTTCCGGTTATTCCGAACCTGCAGTATGGAATAAGCTGACCCTGGCGCCTTTGTGGTTAAAGGATAGAATCCTGGATCTCATAAAACGTGAAGCAGATCATGCGAGAAACGGCGAACCTGCACACATAATTGCCAAGATGAATTCGATTTGTCATAAGGATGTAATCGCTGCACTCTATGAGGCATCAAGCGCAGGCGTAAAAATCGATCTGATAGTTCGTGGTATATGCTGTCTGAGAACAGGCATTCCGGGAGTGAGCGATAATATCAGTGTGCGTTCCATTGTCGGTAATTTCCTTGAACATAGCAGAATCTTTTACTTTGAAAATGGCGGAAGCCCTGAATATTATGCCTCAAGTGCTGATTGGATGCCAAGAAACCTTGAGCGAAGAGTTGAGATTATGTTCCCTGTTGAAAATCCTAAACTGCGTGCAAAGCTGTGGCATATTCTTGATGCAGAACTTAAGGACAACGTAAAGGCTCACATAATGGATAAAAACGGGGAATATGTAAAAGTAGTAAAGCGAGGTGCAGAACCTCTGAATTCCCAAAAGCTTTTTGGAAAAGAGGCTACAGAATTAAGCAAACCGAAAGATATTGCAGAGAGCAGAGTATTCGAACCCGAGTATCGCGACGATCACGGGCTTTAATACCATGTGTATAAGAAGTAAGAAGACTGTGCCCATTGACGCCTTCTTTTGCCTTGCAGATTATAGTTTTTAACTAAGCAACATAGTCGGGAAATATAAAAACAACTATGTTGGTACTTGAATTTACTCATGCAATAGTATGAGAGTACATAATGTTGTAGAAAACAGAGGTTATAACATGCGATACATACTTGCTTCAGGATCTCCAAGGCGTCGGGAACTCCTTGGAACCTTAGGCTTTGAATTTGAAATAATCCCGGCAACAGGGGAAGAAATAATAAAGAGTGAAGTGCCTTCGGAGGTTGTTGTATCTCTGTCAGGGCAAAAGGCTAAAGAGATTTTTCATAAAGTTTTAAGAGATAATAAAGATACCCTCGTTGTAATTGGTTCAGATACCGTTGTATCATATAGGGAGAAAATACTCGGTAAGCCAAAGGATAAAGCTGATGCTGAGCGTATGATAAATGACATTGCCGGAAACACACATGAAGTTTATACCGGTGTAACTGTTGTTTATGGAAATGCTGATGAGGAAAAGGTATTTTCTTTTTACGAATGTACAAAGGTCAGAGTTTATCCAATGACAAAAGAAGAGATAGAAGCCTATTTGGATACTGATGAGCCCTATGATAAGGCCGGGGCTTATGGTATACAGGGACTTTTTGGAAAATATGTCGAAGGCATAGAGGGAGATTACAACTGCGTAGTAGGACTTCCGATTGCGAGGCTCTACCGGGAGATGAAGAAACACAAGCTGGTTTAGGCGCATGCTTAGTTAAAAGACATCTATGGGCATGCGGGAAAGAGAGAATTTATGCACGAGTATGACGATGCAGTACTTAATTGCTTTTTGGAAAATCAGGGACAGTTGTTTTCTGAGAATGTGGCAGAAAGCCCTGAAGAAGCCGAGGCATTTCTGGAAGATTGCATGGCTGTAGTTGTGGAATCGCCTGAGGAAGTAGAAGAGTATTTTGAAGAGGCCGGACTCGATCCGGGAGACGGAGATGTCATGGAGGCTTCGGAAGTATTCGATGTGGGTGATGGAAGATACCTTATTGTCGAAGGATAAAACAGTACAGGTTTAATATTTTATTTCGAAAGTTTTTTCGTCATCCAAGACGGGAATTGTTGCCATGGTCATATCCATAACATCGATATAGGTACCACTTTTTATTTTTGTGATCCATGCGTCGATATCGGTACGGGTTCCCTGGGCTTCGGCTGTGACTGATCCGTCCCATTCGTTTTTTACGTAACCTGTGAGACGGTACATGTTTGCAGCATGAAAAGCAGTATAGCGAAATCCTACACCTTGCACATAGCCTTTGAATTTTACATGAACTCTGATAATTTCCATGACATTAGTTCCTTTATGTTTAAAATTATTAATGAATTTAAGTGGCTGCCGCACTAAAATCAGTGTGGCAGCCTTTCTTTACACCATTTTATATTGCATGGATTTCCAAATGCATTTATTTTTTTGCCTTTAAGAAATCATAAGACTATCGGTCTGATAATATAGGCACAAGTCCATCGTTGTCATTGTCTGTTTCGGTGATGACATCAGCGACGGCTTTTACTATATCAACTGCGTTTAACATAGCAACCCCAAGTCCTGCCGCTTCTATCATGGAAATGTCATTTTCCTCATCACCCGCAGCGATGGTGTTTTCATGAGGAATTCCAAGATGCTTGGCAAGTCTTATAACAGCGCTGCCTTTTCCTGCCTCTGAATTAAAAATCTCAAGATAGTAAGGGTTTGAATACAAAAGAGTGAGTCTGTCACCGGCTATCTTTTCAACTTCTGCCTTAAAACGGTCGATTTTTGCTCTGTCATGCAGCTCAATACCGATTATTTTACAGGGAACATCGGGAAGAGCAGAACATATATCATCAGTGATTATGTAAGGTGTATGAATTACTCTTCTGTAGTAAGATAGCTGTTCATCTTCGGCAGGGCTTATAAGATATTCATCACTATAGGTGTGACAATGTATTCCGTGTTCTTTTGCAAGCGAAAAAATCTGCGGAACCAGGTCAAAGGGTACACCGGTTCTGTAAACATCTTTTTTGGCATCACAATCATAAATTTGTGAGCCGTTATAAGCTATAAGATAACTACCGGGGAAAAATAGATTGTTTTCAACCTGTACGGATTTTACACTGTCAAGTGAACGACCGGAGCTTATTGCAAAATGATTACCTGCTTCAGTAAACTTTATCAGTGCATCCATAGTAGCGGGAGTAACCTTTTTTTCTTTGGTTAATAGTGTGCCATCCAAATCTGTGAAGAATATCTTGCTCATTAAACTACTTCCATCAACTCAATCTTGAAGTTGAGTTCTTTTCCTGCCATTTCGTGGTTTGCGTCAAGTGTGATAGTGCTATCTGTTTTTTCCGTTACGACAACCGGAATAGGTCTTCCAAACATGTCCTGAAGGTATACCTGTTGACCTACGGTGAGGTCTTCGGAGCCGGGGAGCTCTGAAATCTCTGTAGTCATTATTGCATTGGGATTTCTTTCACCGTAAGCTTCGGAAGGCTCAAGGTGAATCTCGATAGTTTCGCCAACCTCCATATTAGCTACAGCTGCATCAAAACCGTAAATCATCATGCCTGAACCGCATACGAATTCAAGAGGCTCACCTCTGTCGTAGGAAGAATCGAACTGGGTTCCGTCATTGAAAGTTCCGACATAATGAGTACGGCATGTTTTTCCGACATTTTTACCTTCAATAGCAGGAGCTGAATGACAACCATGGCATCCGCCACATCCACCGCCACAGCCTTCTTCTTCATCACCCATGCAACCGCAGCTGTCTGCTTCATCAAAGCTGTCATCTCCATGACCGCCGCAAGAATGACCGCCATCATGATGACCGCAAGAATGACCATCCTCATGATCACCGCAAGTATGTCCTTCACCATGGTGATCGCAATTTACACCTGTACTTTCAAGCTCACCCTTGAGATAAGCTTCAACGACTTCGTCGGTATTTCCCAAAGCACCTGCGCATACTTCAATGCCGTTATCGTTTAGTGCTGTCATTGCACCGCCGCCAATACCTCCACAGATAAGTACATCTATTTCTTCACTACTAAGAAGACCTGCAAGAGCACCATGTCCCTGACCATCGGAGCTTATTACTTCAGATGATGTTACTTTTCCGTCTTCAACTTCATATATTTTAAACTGTTCAGAATGTCCAAAATGCTGGAAGACTTCTCCATTGCTGTAAGTTACTGCTATTTTCATGTTTGAATCCTTTCTTGTGATGTGTGATCGAATGCTGTTAAGAAAATCATCTCTTTTTAGAAAAATGATTATTCGTGTAATAGCACGGGTCTTTGTAACAATTAAAAGATAGTAACATATTTATAGAAGATATTCAAACTTTCGTAATACCAAAGATTTTAAATGAGTAAATCTAAATTGAACAGGAATCTTTCCTTGGTTATAATGAAATAGATTATTAGAAAAAATGTAACTGTTAAGTTGGAATTTATATCATTATGGATTCTTGAATGCATTTATATTTTTGCGTTTAAGAAGTCATGATTTTTTGAATACAAATATGAAAACAATAGATTTACATACACATTCAACTGCATCCGACGGAACTTACTCGCCAACAGAACTTGTGGATTATGCTGCGGAGAAAGGCTTGTCTGCTATTGCTCTTACTGATCACGATACTGTATGGGGTTTGACTGAAGCCATGGAACGCGCAGAACAATATCCTGAGCTTGAGGTCATTCCCGGAATTGAATATTCAACAACAAGAAACGGGAAGGATGTTCATATAGTTGGCCTTTACATAGATTATACCGATAAAAAATATCAGGAAAGTCTCAAAGGCTTTATCGATTCGAGAGTAAACAGAAACCGTAAAATGTGTGAAAAACTCACTCAGGCCGGAATGCCTGTAACCTTTGAAGAACTGGTAGAAATGAATCCGGGCGCAGTTATTACAAGAGCACATTTTGCCAAATTTTTGCATGCAAAAGGATATGTGACAAGTGTGAAGGAGGCTTTTGACAGATTTCTTGGTGATCATTGCCCCTGTTATGTCCCTAGAGAAAAAATAACTCCTCAGATGGCAATAGAGCAGATATTATCAGCAAAAGGAATACCTGTCCTTGCCCATCCGGTTTTATATGGACTTGGTAAAGATGCCATGGATGAACTTGTTCGTGAACTTAAGGAAGCCGGTCTTGTTGCAATTGAAGCACTTTACGGAACATACACATCTCAGGATGAGCGCGACATAAAAGCTCTTGCTGTAAAATATGACCTTTTGCTAAGTGGCGGATCTGATTTTCATGGCTTAAATAAACCGCATATAGATATCGGAGTCGGAACGGGAAAAATGTTAATTCCATATGAAATATTAGAAAAATTGAAAGAATACAAATACAGATAATATCAAATACTTTACAAAAACTGTGGACTTACCTAAGGAATATTTTGCAAACGGTACCTGTAAGTCACAATTCGGAGCAACCAAATGAATATTAAAACTATAGCGAAACAGGCAGGTGTCAGCACAGCTACTGTATCAAATGTAATAAACGGTAACTATGGCAAAGTGTCTGCCGAGACCAGAAGAAAAATAGAGGACATCATCAAAGAGACAGGATATAAGCCAAATGTAATGGCAAGGTCTTTAGTAAAAAAGGAGAGCAGGCTGATTGGCGTAGTCGTGCCTTATATGGGAAAAGATGATACGTTCTTTGATAATCCATACACAGCACAGATTATCGCTTCACTGGAACAATATATTAGAAGCAGGGATTATTATATGATGCTTAGATGTGTCGGAGATCCCAAAGAAATAGTTACGATCTTTTCCTCCTGGAATGTTGACGGAGCTTTTTTTCTTGGAATTGTTAAAGAAGAAGTTCATGAGATAAAGAAAAGTATCGACATTCCGATGGTTTTTCTGGATACATATGCACCCGATGAGAAGATTGTAAATGTGGGAATTGAGGACTATAGGGGCGGCTATCTGTCTGCAAGATATCTTATAGGAAAAGGACATAAAAAAATCGCTCTTGTTACACCTCAGATTACAGATGAAGGTGTTATACGAGAGCGATATAACGGCTTTTTAAAGGCCTGCGAAGAAGCGGGTGTGGAATTTACAAAAAAAGATATTTTTAATACTGATACATATTACAAAAATGCTATTCAGGTTGGGCAGGATATAGCATTTGGAGGAGGCGGATATACAGCAATCGCATGCATGTCAGACCTTGTAGCCTTTGGTGTGACAGAGGGACTAAAACAGTGCGGAATGAAAGTCCCTGCAGATATTTCCGTTATAGGTTTTGATAACCTTAAAGACTGCGAACTTTTAACTCCCAAGCTTACATCTATTGCCCAGGATATCGAACTGAAAGCACAGCGTGCCGGCGATCATCTGTTTAAAATGATTGGCGGAGCTGATTTTGCTTTTGATGAAAAGCTTCCGATAAGAGTTGTTGAGAGGCAATCAGTACGTAATTTAATTGAGTAACTGTATAGAATAGAATACTTTTTCCAAATAACTTATTAAATGTTTTTGGCTGTTCTTTTCAATAAATCACTAATGCCCGTAATTATTCTGATTATTAATCATCCACATCGAAGTTTTCCAGTATGCTTTTCTTTTTTTGCGGTTTAACATCGCCATGCTTAACGAGCAGCATAGTTATAAATGCTGCACAGGAGAAAAAGAATGCATACGGAAAAAGAGTTCTGTAGGAAACATGCTCAAGTAAAAAGCCCGAGAATATAGGAGTAAATACCTGCGCAGCCATTGAAAAGGTATAGTATAATCCTGTATATTTTCCTATAACTTCACTTCTTCCCATTTCAACAACCATGGGGTATGAGTTTACGTTGATAGCAGCCCAGCCGATGCCAATTATCGCGAAATATATGTTCATGACAGGACTATAGGAGTTCATAAGAGCAGCCGCTATATAACACAAACTCATAAGCGATATTCCGATAAGGATTGTAAGCTTTCTTCCTATTTTTGATGAAATCATACCAATTGGGAGATAAGCTAAAACCGCAGCGACGGTAGCGACCATAAGGCAATCGGCATAAGCTCCGTTATGAAGATCCCATACTTCGGTGACATATCTTGAAAAAGCAGTAGTTACGGCATTATAGGCAGCAAACCACAAAAATACCGATAACAAAAGAAAGGACAGACTTTTTAAAACATTTTTTGTGTATCCATTATCTTGCTGGGTACTTTTAGATGTACCCGGATTTGATGTTTTTGAATTATCATCATTTCCGATAAGTCCGCCTTCTCCGTCAAAATCATCCACACCTTCTCTGACAATCGGCATGAGTTTTTTCTCCGGAACAGTGATGAAAAGAATAAGAATTGTAATGATCATAAAGCAGACGATTGAAAGCATTAGAGGAATGTAATTTGTATCTGCTTCATTTGCAGCTGATTTTAGCAATACCTTAATCATGATAAGAGTATAAACAGCGCCAAGAGTCCCCATCAGATTAATAATGGCATTTGCTTTACTTCTGTGTTTTGCCGGGGTAAGCTCCGGCATAAGAGCAACAGCAGGAGAGCGGTATGTTCCCATGGAAACAAGGAGCATGAAAAGCACAGCTATGAAAAGTAAAAGATTTGTGCTTATTTTTGCAATATAGATGAGAATTGCAAAAAGGGTTACGGATACCGCAGTACCAATCAGTATAAACGGCATACGTTTACCAATCTTAGTATTAGTTTTATCCGAAAGCAGTCCGAAAATCGGCAACAAGAAAAGCGCCAGAATATTGTCAAGAGCCATAATTGCGCCGGTCCAGGTCTCACCTAGTCCAAAATGATAGGTCAAAATTCTTGGGATTTCGTTGTCGTAGAATTGCCAGAAAGCACAGATTGACATAAAAGCCAATCCAATAAGGATAGTACGCTTATAATTTAGCTTCATAATGATTCCCCCCTGTGATACAAAACTTTATATCAAGATTGTAGCATGTTCATTATCTTATAGGATACTGAATTTCATCAGAAATTCGCTATCTGATATGGACCGGACCTTCGCTAAGTGTACGGCGTGTCTGCCGAAGGCATAAAAAGAGCCCGCTAAGTATATGCAGGCGTTGTGGTTAATCGTAACTCAGAATCGAGTAACTATAGACGCATATATACTTATCGGGCTTTAATGTTTTTATAATTTTTTGCCGGTCAGAAGCTCATATGCTTCTTCATATTTGGCAATGGTTTTATCGATTACATCGGAAGGAAGATTGTAATCACTATCCGGATTAGCCTTGAGCCAGTCTCTTACAAACTGCTTATCAAAAGAGGGCTGTGACTTACCGGGTTCGTATCCTTCTACGGGCCAGAAGCGGCTGCTGTCGGGAGTGAGCATCTCGTCTGCGAGAACAACCTCACCGTCTTCGTTTAGACCAAACTCAAATTTTGTATCAGCAATGATGATTCCGCGAGTGAGAGCGTAGTCTGCACACTTTTTATAAAGAGCAATGGTATAATCACGAAGCTTCTCAGCATATTCCTGACCATGTCCGGGGAAATCTCTTTCAAGTACTTCCACAGAGCGTTCAAAATCGATGTTTTCATCGTGATCACCGATTTCTGCTTTTGTAGAAGGAGTGTAGATGGGTTCAGGAAGTTTGTCACATTCCTTAAGTCCTTCAGGCAATTTAATTCCGCATACAGTTCCGTTTTCTTTGTAGCTGTTCCAACCACTTCCGGTTATATAACCGCGAACGATGCACTCAATGGGAAGCATTGTAAGCTTTTTGCAGAGCATACTATTACCGGTAAACTCAGGTTTTCTGAAAAACTCAGGCATATCAGCTGTATCGGTGCTGATCATGTGGTTGTTTACGATATCTTTTGTGTAGTCAAACCAAAACTTTGACATCTGGGTGAGAACAGTACCTTTTTTCTCAACCTTGTTCTTAAGAATTACGTCAAAAGCAGAGATTCTGTCGGTTGCAACCATAATAAGTGCATCACCTACATCATAAATCTCACGTACTTTTCCTTCTTTTACCGGACTAAATTCCTGCATAATTATCCTCCCTTTGGCTCGTAGCATGATTAACGTCATTTGCCTGTTTTACAGGCAGCTTCTTTATTGTTTTAAAAAGCTCTATATAAAGCTGTTTTGCAGCCATATATCAAAATGTTACCATTGAAGATCAATCGTCATTATCTTCATCTTCATTTGTACTGTAAACTGTACGTTTTCTTGCCATTGCGTCACTCTCAAGGTACTCATCATAAGTAGAGCGCTTGTCGATAAGTGAGCCGTCAGGCAGGATTTCCATTATTCTGTTTGCTGTTGTCTGTACAACCTGATGATCACGGCAGGCAAATAATTCAACTCCGGGGAATTTGATCATACCCTGGTTAAGTGCCGTGATTGATTCCATATCAAGGTGGTTGGTAGGTTCATCGAAGATGAGACAGTTTGCACCGCTAATCATCATCTTACTGAGCATACATCTTACCTTCTCACCACCGGAAAGAACCTTTACCTTCTTTACACCGTCCTCACCTGCAAAAAGCATACGGCCGAGGAATCCTCGTACATAGGTAACATCCTTGATTTCGGAATAACCTGTAAGCCATTCGGTGATAGTGTAATCATTGTCGAACTCTTTTGAGTTATCCTTGGGGAAGTAAGCCTGTGATGTTGTTACACCCCATTTATATGTTCCTTCGTCAGGCTCAAGCTCTCCTGTAAGAATCTGGAAGAGAGTAGTTTTTGCAAGTTCATTGCCGCCGACAAAAGCAATTTTGTCATCATGCTGAACAACGAAAGACACTTTATCAAGTACTTTTTCGCCGTTTATAGTCTTGCTGATGCCGTCAACAGTAAGTACTTCATTACCGATTTCCCTGTCAGGTCTGAAATCAATGTAAGGATACTTTCTGGAAGAGGGCTTGATTGTATCAAGCTCAATTTTCTCAAGGGCCTTTTTACGAGAAGTAGCCTGCTTGGATTTACTTGCGTTAGCAGAGAATCTTGCAATGAACTCCTTGAGTTCCTTAATCTGTTCTTCCTTTTTCTTATTGGCTTCTTTCATTTGACGAATCATAAGCTGTGAAGATTCGTACCAGAAATCATAGTTTCCTGCGTAGAGCTGCATTTTACCGTAATCGATATCTGCGATATGTGTACACACCTTATTAAGGAAGTAACGGTCGTGAGATACAACAATGACAGTATTTTCAAAGTTGATGAGGAATTCTTCAAGCCATGCAATGGCATCCATATCAAGATGGTTGGTAGGCTCGTCGAGAAGCAGGATATCGGGATTTCCGAAAAGTGCTCTTGCAAGAAGTACTTTAACCTTCTGATTACCGTCAAGTTCCTTCATCAGTTTGTAGTGTAGTTCCGTTTCTATTCCAAGTCCGTTGAGAAGGCTCTCAGCATCTGACTCTGCTTCCCAACCGTTCATTTCGGCGAACTCACCTTCAAGCTCACTTGCACGGATACCGTCTTCATCTGTGAAATCCTCTTTAGCGTAGATGGCATCCTTTTCCTTCATTATCTCATACAGACGGGCATTACCCATGATAACTGTATCAAGTACAGTGAAATCATCATATTTAAAGTGATCCTGCTCCAGGAAAGAAAGACGCTGGCCTGGAGTAATTACTACATCTCCGTTTGTTGTCTCAAGTTTTCCTGAAAGAATTTTTAGGAAAGTAGATTTTCCTGCACCGTTGGCACCGATTATTCCGTAGCAGTTGCCCTCGGTGAACTTTATGTTTACATCTTCGAACAGAGCTTTTTTACCAACTCTTAATGTGACATTGTTTGCACTTATCATGCCCGATATTTCCTCCGAATGTGTTTCTTCTATAAATATGTAACCAATTTGGTATTATATTTGATACATATAAAAAAAGCAATTGAATAATTCTTAATTAATCCTTATGTATAAATTCACGATATATCTGCTAAAGTATACGGATACTATGTATTAAATTCCGGTTTTTTTTGGCAATTTTTGCTGAAAAAACCGGAATTTATGTTGAAAAAGTCTTGACATTTTATATTTTTTTACTTGTAAAAATCCTTATTAGATATTAAAATATCCTAGGCGTTTTAAATAAGGTGCGCAGGAAGTCAGGTAAGAAAAATTGAAGATTCTGCTTATAGTGGTTTTTATTTTGGTTATTCTATATCTTTTGGCGATTATGCCACGTATGATTGGAAGACCTTCTTCTGATAAGCTTCTTGTTCAAAATTTATACGCTCACAGAGGATTGCATGATAATAATAGCACTACACCAGAGAATTCCATGGCTGCGTTTAAAAAGGCAGTGGATGCAGGGTACGGAATAGAATTGGATGTCCAGCTTACTAAGGACGGAATTCCTGTTATTTTCCATGATTTTACTTTGGCAAGAGTTGCCAGATATAATGAAGAATGCATCCCTGACAATGCGGTTCGAAATGAAGACGGCAGCATGGGCGTAGCCGGCAAGGTGATTGATTATACCTATGAAGAACTGCAACAGTTTCATCTTCTTGATTCGAATGAAAAGATACCGGGGTTTGAGGATTTTCTCAAAATGGTAGACGGGAAGGTCCCGCTCATTGTCGAACTTAAGATAGAACTGTTTGACACAAGTGTATGTCCTACAGTAGACAGACTGCTTCGTAACTATAACGGAGTATATTGTATCGAGTCCTTTAATCCGCTTGGGCTTTGGTGGTATAGGAAAAAACACAAGGATGTTTTCAGAGGCCAGCTTTCCGAGGAGTTTTTCAGAGAGCCGGATATACTTTGGCATACACCTTTTTACTATATGCTTGCTTTTTTGATTTTTAATTTTCTGACGAAGCCTGATTTTGTCGCATATAATCATAAATATGCGCGAAATCTTTCCAGAACGATCTGTCATGTTTTATATAAAAATACAGCAGCAGCCTGGACTATTAAGAGTCAGGAAGAACTTGACAAAAATCGCAAGCTCTTTGATATCTTTATATTTGAAGGTTTTATTCCTTCATAACTGTGATAATTACTATGTTTCGTCATAGTTAATTATAAAATAGTAACTTAAATGGAAAGGGTTTTACCGAATCGAATAATCGGTAAGAAAGGTAGTGAAATGGCGAAAAAATACGTTTACATGTTCAGCGAAGGCGACATGACCATGAGAAACCTTCTTGGCGGTAAGGGTGCTAACCTCGCTGAGATGACATCAATCGGTCTTCCTGTACCTCAGGGCTTCACAATTTCTACAGAAGCTTGCACACAGTACTATGAGGATGGTCGTAAGATCAACGACGAGATCATGGCTCAGGCTATGGAAGGTGTTAAGAAGATGGAAGAGATCAACGGCAAGAAGTTCGGTGATCTTCAGAATCCTCTTCTTGTATCAGTTCGTTCAGGTGCTCGTGCATCAATGCCTGGTATGATGGATACAATTCTTAACCTTGGTCTTAACGACGAGGTTGTTGCTGCAATGATCAAGGGCAATCCTGATCCTGCATTCGAGCGTTTCGTATATGATTCATATCGTCGTTTCATCCAGATGTTCTCTGACGTTGTTATGGAAGTAGGTAAGAAGTACTTCGAGCAGCTCATCGATAAGATGAAAGAGCAGAAGGGTGTTAAGTTTGACGTAGACCTTACAGCAGCTGATCTTAAGGAGCTTGCTGAGCAGTTCAAGGCTGAGTACAAGAACCAGCTTGGTTCTGATTTCCCTTCAGATCCTGTAGAGCAGCTTAAGCTTGCTATCGAGGCTGTATTCCGTTCATGGGATAACCCTCGTGCTAACGTTTACCGTCGTGACAACGATATCCCTTATTCTTGGGGAACAGCTGTTAACGTAATGCCTATGGTATTCGGTAACCTTAATAACGAGTCTGGTACAGGTGTTGCATTCACACGTGACCCTGCTACAGGTGAGAATAAACTTATGGGTGAGTTCCTTATCAATGCTCAGGGTGAGGACGTTGTTGCAGGTGTTCGTACACCTATGCCGATCGCTCAGATGGAGAAGGAATTCCCTGAAGCATACGCTGAGTTCATCAAGGTTTGTGATACTCTTGAGAACCACTATCACGATATGCAGGATATGGAGTTCACAGTTGAGAACAAGAAGCTTTACATGCTTCAGTGCCGTAACGGTAAGAGAACAGCTCCTGCTGCTCTTAAGATTGCTTGTGACCTTGTTGATGAGGGACACAAGACTCCTGAAGAAGCTGTAGCAATGATCGATCCTCGTAACCTTGATACACTTCTTCATCCTCAGTTCGATGCTGCTGCTCTTAAGGCTGCTACTCCTATGGGTAAGGGTCTTGGTGCATCACCCGGTGCTGCTTGCGGTAAGGTTGTATTTACAGCTGATGACGCTGTAGCATGGGCAGAGAGAGGTGAGAAGGTTATCCTTGTTCGTCTTGAGACATCACCTGAAGATATTACAGGTATGAAGGCTGCTCAGGGTATCCTTACAGTTCGTGGTGGTATGACATCACATGCTGCCGTTGTTGCTCGTGGTATGGGTGAGTGCTGCGTTTCAGGATGTGGCGACATCAACATGGACGAGGAGAACAAGAAGTTCACACTTGCTGGAAAAGAGTTCCACGAAGGAGATTATATCTCAATCGATGGTACAACCGGTAACATCTATGATGGCGTTATCAAGACTGTAGACGCTCAGATTGCTGGCGAATTCGGACGTATCATGGCTTGGGCTGATGAGTTCAGAAAGCTTAAGGTTCGTACAAACGCTGATACACCTGCTGATGCTAAGAAGGCTCGTGAGCTTGGTGCTGAGGGTATCGGACTTTGCCGTACAGAGCACATGTTCTTCGAGGAAGACAGAATTGCTGCATTCCGTGAAATGATCTGCTCTGATACAGTAGAAGAGAGAGAAGCTGCACTTGAGAAGATCCTTCCTTATCAGCAGAATGACTTCAAGCAGCTCTATGAGGCACTTGAGGGATGTCCTGTAACAATCAGATTCCTTGATCCTCCGCTTCACGAGTTCGTTCCCACAACAGAGGACGAGATTAAGAAGCTTGCAGATGCACAGGGCAAGAGCGTAGAAGACATCAAAGCTATCATCGCTTCTCTTCACGAGTTCAACCCTATGATGGGTCACAGAGGATGCCGTCTTGCAGTTACATATCCTGAAATTGCTAAGATGCAGACAAAGGCTGTTATCCGTGCTGCACTTGAGGTTCAGAAGGCTCATGCTGATTGGAATGTTAAGCCTGAGATCATGATTCCTCTTGTATGTGAAGTTAAAGAGCTTAAGTTCGTTAAGAAGGTAGTTGTTGAGACAGCTGATGCTGAAATCGCAGCTGCAGGCGCTAAGCTTGAGTATGAGGTTGGTACAATGATCGAGATCCCGAGAGCTGCTCTTACAGCTGACGAGATCGCTGCAGAGGCAGATTTCTTCTGCTTCGGTACAAACGACCTTACACAGATGACATTCGGATTCTCTCGTGATGACGCTGGTAAGTTCCTTAACGCTTACTATGATGAGAAGATCTTCGAGAACGATCCTTTCGCTAAGCTTGATCAGACAGGTGTTGGTAAGCTTATGGATATGTCACTTAAGCTTGGTAAGCCCGTTAATCCTAACCTTCATGTTGGTATCTGCGGAGAGCACGGTGGAGATCCTTCATCAGTTGAGTTCTGCCACAAGATTGGCCTTGATTATGTTTCATGCTCACCTTTCCGTGTACCTGTTGCTAGACTTGCAGCAGCTCAGGCAGCTATCGCTAACAAGTAATATACAGAACAACGAAAGACCTTGTAATAAAGGCATTTACAGTGTAGAGAGTCGAAAGGCTCTCTACATTTTTTTTGTCGTATGCCTTTAATATGGGTACAAACGGTGTGTTTGAGGCCGAACATATCAGTAACTCGGTAAGCGGTTTGGCTTGCTTATTGACGGTGCTGATTGTTATGAATAAGATTATAAATAAGAGCGATGTGAAACCTGTTTAAAGGAGGTAAGCGCCTTTGGATATCAAAGACATCCGCTACTTTATGGAGTGCTACGAGACTAGAAGCATAAATAAAGCTGCCAAGGATTTGTTTATTACCCCTCAGGGTTTGGGAAAAATTCTGGACAAGCTTGAGCAGGAAATGCAGATTCAGCTTTTTGAAAGGACCAAGCAGGGGCTTGTTCCTACAGAGGCTGGTGTGTTTTTCTATGAAAAGAGCTTGAAACTATTGGCTGAGACTCAGGAATTAGAACAGGGCTTGGAGACGATCCGAAAGAAGAATGACATCTTTAATGTGGGGTATTCCTGCGGACTTATCAGGCTTCTTCCAATGAATAAGATTGAGCAGTTTCAACAGGCTATTGGCGCTACAAAGTTGTCCTTGGAAGAGAGCTCCAACCCTGATATCAAGGCAAAGCTGATAAATGGGCAGTTCGATGTGGCTCTGGTAATTGGGCGTGTGGCAGCCACAGGTTTCATTGAAAAGGAAATCGACAGTAAGAGTATGTGTGCTGTAGTTTATAAGGGACATCAGCTTTTTAAGCGGGATAGCCTTAAGATAGCGGACTTAAAGAATGAGCAACTGATAAGTCTTAATGAAAAATACCAGTCTTACACTAACCTTTTAAATTCCTGCGAACGAGAGGGATTTTACCCAGACGTGCGCATTAAAACTATGGAAGCTGCCATGATATATGAATTTGTTCGTGAAGGGCATGGAATAGGGATAGATGTTGATATTCATAACAGGGAATCTATTTCTAAGGACATTAGATTGATTCCAATTGAGGATGGAATTTCCTGGAACGTTTATGTGGCATATTCCAAGGAAAACACGAAAGAAAAGCATTTACGATATTTTTTAGACACAATAATAAGTTAATAAGTATGATAGATGTGACATCTGGTGGGTACAAACTATTTGTTTATACCCACCAATTTTTTGTTGATAGAAAGCATTCGGCGTAGGATGTTAAAATATTATCAATTTAATATTGAGTTTTTAACGAATAAGGAGGAACTCGGTTAATGGAAAGAAAATATCCACATCTTACAAGCCCGATTACAGTTGCAGGCGTAACATTCAGAAACAGAATGTTCTCAGCACCTATGGGTGGAACTGACATTACAAACGATGGTTGTATTGGACCAAAGTCTACAGCATTTTATGAACTTCGTTCAAAAGGCGGTGCTGGTGCTGTTACAGTATCAGAATGCATGGTTCACGAATCAGATGGAAGTCATGCTTACAGGCTTAATCCTACAATCTTAAATTCACTTGCATGTGCAACATACACAGCTGACGCCATCAGACGTCACGGTGGAATGCCATCTCTTGAGCTTTCACACTCAGGTATGTTCGCAGGCACATATATGACAGATAAGACAAAGCAGAAGACTATGAAGCAGTGGGGACCTATGGACACAGTCAGACCTGATGGCGTTGAAGTTCAGGGTATGACAAAGGACATGATTGATGAAATAGTAAAATCTTACGGCGATGTTGCTGCTATGGCAAAGCGTGCCGGCTTTGAGATGATTATGGTTCATGGTGGTCATGGCTGGCTTATCAACCAGTTCCTTTCACCACTTTTCAACCAGAGAACTGATGAGTACGGTGGAAGTCTGGAGAATCGTTGCAGACTTGCAAAGGAGATTATTACATCAATCCGTGAGGCAGTAGGTCCACGTTTCCCAATAGAATTAAGAATGTCAGGTTCTGAGTTTTGTGAGGGTGGTTACGGTATCGAAGAGGGCATCGAAATAGCAAAGCAGCTTGAGGATTATGTTGATATTCTTCATGTTTCAGCCGGTACATACCAGAAGACATTTGGAATCACGCATCCTTCTATGTTTGAGGAACACGGACGTAACGTAGTTCTTGCAGCAGAGATTAAGAAGCACGTTAAGGTTCCTGTAGCTACACTTGGTGGCCTTAATGATCCCGCGCAGATGGAAGAAATTATTGCATCAGGCAAGGCTGATATTGTATACATGGGACGTGCACTTCTTGCAGATCCATATCTTCCGCAGAAGATTACAGAGAATCGTGACGACGAAATCGTTCGTTGCTTAAGATGCTTTACATGTATGGCAGAGCGTGCAGCTACATCTACACGTCGTTGTACAGTAAATCCACTTATAGGTCGTGAAATTGAAGGAGATGAGGTTCTGCCGGCACCGGTTAAGAAGAAGGTTCTTGTTGCAGGTGGTGGTCCCGGCGGACTTTACGCAGCATACACAGCAGCTCGTCGCGGACACCGGGTTATCCTTTGCGAGAAGGAAGCTGAGCTTGGCGGAATCCTTAAGAGTGAGCAGGCTATTCCGTTTAAGTATGAGATGTATCAGCTCACAGGCACATACGAGAAACTTGCAAGAAAGGCTGGTGTTGAGATTCGTCTTAACACAGAGGTTACTAAGGAGTACGCAGAGAAGGAAAATGCAGATGCATTAATCATTGCAGTTGGTTCTACACCACTTGTTCCTCCAATCCCGGGGCTTGATGGAGATAACGTAGTTGTTGTAAACAATTACTATAAGGAAATGTCTAAGGTTGGAGACAACGTAGTAGTTATGGGCGGAGGACTTGCAGGCTGTGAATGTGCTGTTCATCTTGGACAGGAAGGCAAGAAGGTTTCTATCATCGAGATGAGAGACGCTCTTGCGCCGGATGCTAACGTACGTCATCGTCCGCTTCTGCTCAAGGAAATCGACAAGTATGTTGATGTTCATACAGGTCTCAAGGCTGTAAAAGTTACTGCTGAGGGTGTTCTTTGTGAAGATAAGGATGGTAAGGAAGTAATGGTTGAAGGCGCAAGCGTAATCTGTGCACTTGGCCAGCGTTCACGCAGCGATGTTGCTGATGATCTTCGTGATGCAGCTCCATTTGTACGCGTAATCGGTGATGCCGCAAAGGTTTCAACAATCACAAACGCAGTATACTGGGGATATCACGCAGCACTTGATATCTAATATAAAAGTTTTCAAAATATCGATAAAAAGTTCAAAATAGTTTTTGAAACAATTGATAAATGAAGCAAATATGCAGGATGCTCCTTAATCTATCGGGAAATGACACCTATGGGGGTTCAGAATCAGGCACCAATAAAAGGTGATATCTGGCAACTGAACTTTAATTTTTTACACTTATTTAAGATTGCGGAATAACGAAATATAGTAAAATAAAAAAGGGACGTAAACACCGATGGTTATGCAATTTATTTGAGCTTTATGACAACTTACATAAATCATGAACAAGCAATTAGATGCAGCTCACACTGTTTGAGGAGGGATTATGATTCCATTAAATATAATTAAGCGATCCGATATAATAGCATGTACAATTTGCATCGATGCACCCTGCAGCACTGCATGTAAGCATATGGATCCAGCAGGGGCACTTAAAAGCATCTGGTTTGATAACGAGGATGTGGCTGCGCTTAAACTTCCTAAAGATAATCTATGTCTTAGCTGCGATGCGCCATGCGAAAAATACTGTGTAAGGAGTGGGAGTGTTACAATTAAAACGATAATGACAAAGCTTCATGATGAAGTCAGACCAAAAGTAGAGATTGACCTTCCGGAGGATGAAGGCAGACTCTCTTGTGATCTGTGCGGGATACCTCTTGAAAATCCGTTTCTGTTATCGTCATCTGTCGTGGCATCAACATATGACATGTGTGCAAGGGCTTTTGAGGCAGGATGGGCAGGTGCATGTTTTAAGACAATATGTACGCTGGACATACACGAAGCTTCTCCGAGATTTTCAGCAATTAAAGGAGATAATGGGAGTATTATCGGCTTTAAGAATATAGAGCAGCTTTCTGATCACAGTGTGGCAGAGAACATGGAGATTTTCAGAAGATTAAAGGAAAAGTATCCGTCTAAGTTTATTCTTGCCTCTATCATGGGACAGGATGAAAAAGAATGGGAAGAGCTTTCCGGACTTTGTGAAGAAAATGGTGCAGATGCCATTGAACTTAATTTCTCGTGTCCAAATATGCAGGAAGATGGTCTTGGGAGTGATATTGGGCAAATTCCGGAACTGGTGGAGAGATATACAAGAGCAGCAAAACGTGGCACTTCAATACCGGTTCTTGCAAAGCTTACTCCAAATGTTGCAGTCATGAGTCCTGCAGCAGAAGCCGCAAAAAGAGGCGGGGCCGATGGAATTGCAGCAATTAATACCATAAAGAGCGTGGTAGGAGTAAATCCCTATACTTACGTATCAGCACCAGCTGTCAGGGGGCAGTCGGCAATAGGGGGATATAGCGGAAACGCTGTAAAACCCATAGCTTTAAGATTTATATCCGAACTTGGACAGAATGAAAAACTAAAAGGGGTTCATATTACGGGAATGGGTGGAATAGAGACCTGGAGAGATGCACTGGAATTCATTCTCATGGGAGCAGGCTCTATACAGATAACAACGGCTGTCATGCAGTATGGATATCGCATAATAGATGATTTGAAAGCCGGAATGAATTATTATCTGGCTCAATGTGGGATAAAGAATATCAGGGACATAGTTGGCGCCGGCCTTTCATCTGTCAGTGATACTACGGATGTGCTTGAAAGGGATACGATTCTTTTTCCGATATTTGACACCGCAAAATGCATCGGATGCGGAAGATGCTACATTTCATGTCAGGATGGAGGGCATCAGGCCATAAGGTTTGAGAACAGGATTCCAAAACTTGATGGCAGTAAATGTGTGGGATGTCATTTATGCCATCTTGTGTGTCCCATGGGAGCCATAGGCAAGGCATCAAAGAGAATCAAAAGGAAGTTTTCAAATGTCAATGATGCAAGTGAATGATCAGATAAATTCAGCTTTTATGGAATATGTCAGCCAATATGATATGGGCGATGTAATGATAAGCAGCAAGGTATTTCACACCATGCGGGTTGCAAAACTTTGCATGCGGATAGCTAAGAGCCTCAACCTTAGTGCCCGTTTTTCTTTTTTAGAGATTTTTATATGGTATCTGACTTTTTTGATATAGTATCATTGAATAGCAGATATAATAATTTTATTGATGGGTATAAGTCATAATATAGTAATAGGGTGCTAAAAGTATGTATGGAGGTTAACAAACAGCATGAAAAAATGGACACGAGTAAAATATCATCCCAATCTGCCATTATATGAAGGTGGAACAAAGGTTACTGCTTCTGCAGAGCATATAGAGATTTCTAAAAATGCTGCTAAAGAAGGTATGGTTTTATTAAAAAATGATAATGAAGCATTACCGCTAAAAAGAGGACAGAGAATTGCGTTATTCGGAAAGGCATCTATTGATTATGTTAAAGGTGGTGGCGGAAGCGGTGACGTAACTGTTCCTTATGTGACAAATCTGGCTGAGGGATTTACAAAGCTTCAAGGGCAGGTCGCACTTTTTGAGGATTCGATTTCTTTTTATGATGAGTACGTAAAAGCAAAATATAAGGAAGGTATTCTTCCGGGACTTATTGCTGAGCCCGAGGTTCCTTCTGAATTGTTTACAAAGGCGAGAGCTTTTACCGATACAGCGGTTGTATCATTCAGCAGATATTCAGGTGAAGGATGGGACAGAAAGAGTGACAAGGTCATAGACCGCAAACTTAAAGATGTTGATCAGAATCTTATTGATGTTACTGACAAGCTTTTTGAGCGTGGAGATTTCTATTTATCCAATGCAGAAAAGAAACTTCTTGATGATGTCAGAAAGTCTTTTGATAAGACAATTATTGTTCTGAATATTGGCGGAATGTTTGATGTTTCCTGGATAAAGGATAGTGAGGATATATGTGCGGCACTTATATCATGGCAGGGTGGTATGGAAGGTGGCTTGGCAACAGCTGAACTGCTTTGCGGCCTCGGAAATCCAAGTGGAAAGCTTTCCGATACTTTTGCAAAAGACCTGGCAGATTATCCCGGAACTGAGCATTTCCATGACTCTGACGATTATGTAGAGTATGAAGAAGACATTTACGTAGGATACAGGTATTTTGAGACAATAAAGGATGCTGCAAAAAAAGTAGTATATCCCTTTGGATATGGCCTTTCTTATACAAAATTCAGTTTGAATCGGCTAAAAGTCAGTGATGAAGATGGAAAAATATCTGTTAAAGTCAATGTTACCAATATAGGTAGTGTTCCCGGGAAAGAAGTGGTTCAGGTATATTTTTCTGCTCCGCAGGGAAAATTGGGAAAACCTGAAAGACAGCTTATAGGCTTTAAAAAGACTGACGAATTGTTACCGGGGCAGACACAGAAAGTTGTTATTGAGTTTATGGCTGATGAAATGGCTTCCTATGATGACTTGGGAAAAATAAAAAAATCAGCATATGTTCTTGAAAAAGGGAAATATAAGTTCTATGTGGGAACTGATGTAAGAAATGCAAAAAAGGCTGATACAGACTATACTCTTGATGATAACAGAATTGTTTGTCAGCTCACTGAGAAAATGGCTCCCTGTGCATTGACTAAGAGACTTCTTGCAGACGGATCCTATGAAATGCTTCAGCAGAGGGATTCTTCAAAATACAACATGAATGTCCTTAAGGATATGCCATGTGAGGAACCTTTTCTTCCAACTCCCAGAGTTAGACCTGAAGGACCAAGGTGCTGCTTTAAGCCATCTGAGAAACCTCAGCTTATAGATGTCTTTGAAGGTAAAATTTCGCTTGATGAGTTTGTAAACGTTCTTTCAGATGAGGATGTAGCATGGCTTGTTGGAGGTCAGCCTAATGTTGGTGTTGCGAATACATTTGGTTATGGCAATAACAATGAATATGGAATACCCAATGTAATGACAGCAGATGGTCCTGCCGGTCTTCGTATTCAGCCTCAGGTTGGTGTTAAAACTACTGCGTTTCCCTGTGCAACTCTTCTTGCATGTACATGGAATCCTGAAGTGACAGAAAAAGTAGGTATCGCCGGAGGAGAGGAAGTAAAAGAAAATAATATAGGTGCATGGTTGACACCTGCAATAAATATTCATAGATCACCCCTTTGCGGAAGAAACTTTGAGTATTATTCTGAGGATCCGTATCTTGCAGGAAAAATGGCTGCAGGTATGGTAAGAGGAATTCAAAGCAATAATGTAGCTGCTACAGCAAAACACTTTGCGTTGAACAATAAAGAAACAAACCGCAAGGATAGCGATTCGAGGGCATCAGAGAGAGCTATTCGTGAAATATATCTAAAGGCTTTTGAGATTGTCGTAAAGGAAGCGCACCCTTGGAGCATCATGACTTCCTATAATATTATAAATGGAAGGCGTGCATCAGAAAATGAAGACCTCCTGAACGGAATTCTCAGAGGTGAATGGGGATTTGACGGAATGGTTACAACGGACTGGTGGACTTTTGGTGAGAATTATAAGGAATGTAAAGCAGGGAATGACATGAAAATGGGCTGTGGATATCCGGACAGAATAATGGCTGCTCTTGGAAAAGGTGCAATTACAAGAGAGGAATTGAACACAGCTGCAAAGAACATTTTGACGCTTATAATGAGAATAGATTAACAAAACAAATTAAAAGGCCCCGGAGTATCATTCGGATACTTCGGGGCGAATTATTAACATAAGGGTATTTTATGGCTGTTCTTTTACTACCATTTTTCCACCATTTTTAATGCTGTCCTGCTGGAGCAGTTCGATTGCGGAAGCTGCAATTTCATAATACATTTCTGCATTATCGCGTAGTTCTGCCATTTTTTTCATATTATTCTCGCAAAATTTTTTTGCATCAGCTATATCAGTTTGAGAGAAAACTTTACTTCCACAGTATAATGTTCCTGTGGTTGGATCAAAGTGGGAATCTTTCTTTTTTTGTTCGCCACTCATTCCCATCACTCCTGCAAGTGAACGGATTAAATCTTCACGATTACCAGCCATAAGCAGCCTCCATATAGTAAAAATCATCTTAATTAAGGACTACGAATATATTTTCGCACAGAGGCTTTTTTTTGACTATAAACTACTTATAATAAAAGTATAAAAAACTTAGGAAAAGATGAGGAGAAATCGTTGGATATAGCGGTATTTAGTGATATTCACGGAAACAGTTCCGCACTACAGGCATGCGTGGACTATTGTATGGGTAAAGGCATAACAAATTATATATTACTGGGAGATTTCATTTCAGATTGTCCCGGTGTTGAGAAGACAATGGAACTTATTTATGTTTTGCAGAAGTATTTTACCTGTTACATAGTCAGAGGAAACCGTGAAGAGTATATGCTTAATTATAGAAAAAACGGTGAAGAAGGATGGGGGAGAGGTTCCGGAAGCGGATCACTTCTTTTTACATACGAACGGCTGACGGGTAAAGATTTAGACTTTTTTGAAAAACTCCCTATATACGGTATATGGAATCCAAAGGGAGCTCATGGTTTTGAATATTGCCATGGTTCACCTACAGAAGTAGCAGAGCTTTTACTTGGAGAGAAGAGAAACACAAAAAGAACGCTGAATAAAATGAAAACAGATATGCTTTTGCATGGACATACACATATTCAGGAGAGCTTTTTATACAGGGGAAAAAGAGCTGTTAATCCCGGAACTCTCGGGCTTCCGAGAAACAAGAACTGCTATGCTGAATTTGCTATTATACACAGTTCAAAAAGTGGCTGGGAAGAAGAACTTGTCCAGGTTAAGTATGACAGACATGAAATCATAAAAATGTTTCAAACAACCGGTCTTACTGAATATGCACCGGCCTGGGCAGCGATAACAATGCACACTATAAGGACTGGAATTGATCTTAGCGAAGCAGTGCTGTTACAGGCAATGAGACTTTGTGAAGCCGAAAGAGGAATCGTAAGATGGCCCAATATTCCCGAGAAGTTTTGGGCAGAAGCACTCAAACAGAATTATATTGATTTATCTGGGAAGGATATTCCGAGACCAAGAAACAACGAGTGACTTAATTAAATAATATGCCAATGGGTATTGCATTTTTTTATCTGTGTGGTAATATAATTTTTAGTGATTAGCACTCAAAACTAATGAGTGCTAACAATATCAGAGTCAATTATAGAATTGAAATATAAAGGAGGCTATTATAATGAAGTTAGAACCACTTGCAGACAGAGTCGTACTTAAGGCACTTGAAGCTGAGGAGACTACTAAATCAGGAATCGTACTTCCCGGTGCTGAGAAGGAGAAGCCACAGCAGGCAGAGGTTATTGCTGTAGGTCCCGGCGGTATCGTAGACGGTAAGGAAGTTAAGATGCAGGTTAAGCAGGGCGATAATGTTATCTATTCAAAATATGCCGGAACAGAAGTTAAACTGGATGACGTAACCTACATCATTGTTAAGCAGAATGATATTCTTGCAATAATCAAGTAATGGTTTGACCGTTAAGCAGATTATCATCAATAATCCAATAACAGTTTGACCGTTAAGCAGATTATCATCAATAATCCAATAACAGTTTGATCGTTAAGCAGATTATTATCAATAATCCAATAACAGTTTGACCGTTAAGCAGATTATCATCAATAATCCAATAACAGTTTGATCGTTAAGCAGATTATTATCTATAACCCAATAAGAGTTTCATCGATGCCTTCTCCTTGGGGAGAAGGTGCCCGAAGGGCGGATGAGGGGAAACAATAATAAACGGAGGCAATTTAAAATGGCAAAGACAATTAAGTACGGCGCTGACGCTCGCACAGCTATGGTAGAAGGCGTTAATAAGCTTGCAGATACAGTTAGAGTAACAATCGGACCTAAGGGTAGAAACGTAGTTCTTGATAAGAGCTACGGTGCACCTACAATTACAAACGACGGTGTTACAATCGCAAAAGAAATCGAACTTGAAGATGCTTATGAGAACATGGGTGCTCAGCTTGTTAAAGAAGTTGCTACAAAGACAAATGATGTAGCAGGTGATGGTACAACAACAGCTACAGTTCTTGCACAGGCTATGATCAATGAAGGTGTTAAGAACCTTGCAGCAGGTGCTAACCCGATCGTTCTCAGAAAAGGTATGAAGAAAGCTACAGATGCAGCTGTTGCATCTATCAGTAAAATGGCTACAAAGGTTAAGGGCAAGGATCAGATAATGAGAGTTGCTGCTGTTTCATCAGGTGATGATGAAGTTGGACAGATGATTGCTGATGCTATGGAAAAGGTTTCAAACGATGGCGTTATAACAATCGAAGAATCCAAGACAATGCTTACAGAACTCGACCTTGTAGAAGGTATGCAGTTTGATCGTGGATATATTTCCGCATACATGGCTACAGATATGGATAAGATGGAAGCAAATCTTGATGATCCTTATATCCTTATCACAGATAAGAAGATTTCTAACATTCAGGATATCCTTCCTCTTCTTGAGGAAATCGTTAAGACAGGTGCTAAGCTCCTTATTATTGCTGAGGATGTTGATGGTGAAGCACTTACAACTCTTATTGTTAACAAGCTTCGTGGTACATTCAATGTAGTAGCTGTTAAGGCACCCGGTTACGGTGACAGAAGAAAGGCTATGCTTGAAGATATCGCAATTCTTACAGGCGGTAAAGTAATCAGCTCTGATCTTGGTCTTGAGCTTAAGGATACAACTATGGCTGATCTTGGACGTGCTAAGAGCATCAAAGTTGAAAAGGAAAAGACAACTATTGTTGACGGCCTTGGTGAAAAGAAGGAAATTGAAGCTAGAATCGCTCAGATAAAGAAGCAGATTGAGGATACAACTTCTGATTTTGATAAAGAAAAGCTTCAGGAGAGACTTGCTAAGCTTGCCGGTGGTGTTGCAGTTATCAGAGTAGGTGCTGCTACAGAGACAGAAATGAAGGAAGCTAAGTATCGTATGGAAGATGCTCTTAATGCTACAAGAGCTGCTGTAGAGGAAGGCATCATCTTTGGTGGTGGAAGTGCTTACATTCATGCTTCTAAGGAAGTTGAGAAACTTGCTGATACACTTGAAGGTGATGAGAAGACAGGTGCTAAGGTTGTTCTTAAGGCTCTTGAGGCTCCTCTTTTCCACATTGCTAACAATGCAGGTCTTGACGGATCAGTAATTGTAAACAAGGTAAAAGAATCCAAGCAGGGAATCGGCTTCAATGCATATTCAGAAGAATATGTAGATATGGTTCAGGATGGTATTATCGATCCTGCTAAGGTTACAAGAAGTGCACTTCAGAATGCAACATCTGTTGCATCAAGCTTCCTTACAACAGAAGCAGCTGTTGCTACTGTTAAGGAACCTGTACCTCCGATGCCTGCAGGAAACCCCGGCATGGGAATGATGTAATAATTTAAAAATCTTTTACTTTAGCGGTAAGTGCCTTATAATACTACCGCTTAAAGGAAATAACAAACCGGCCACAATTGTTAGCTTCATTAGTTTAACAATTGATGGTCGGTTTTTTATGATTATATTACGCTTTTGATACTATTTTCATAAAATGATATTTCGCTATTAAAATAGCAGTGTATAAAAAAAGTATTAAATATTCATCCGACATAAAATATTGTTCGGCTTAGGAGATATAATTAAATAGTACAAGATTTATTATGGGGGATGGGTAAAAAATGGCAGAGACTAAAGATCAGACCATTAAATACACGTATTCAAATGTTAATTCTACAATGGATTCCATGAGAAAAATGTTCGATATAGTGCGACTTGTAGACGCACAGGAATGTCGTGAAGTCAGTGTGACTGAGAACGGTGAACTGCTCTTTGGAAAAGATTGTTATGCTGTGTGGGATTCTGACCATAGATGTGCCAATTGCACAAGCTATCAGGCTTGCCATACTCACAGAAAAAAGAATCGTACAGAGTTTTTTAATGGCAAAATATTCCAGATTCAATCTATCCCCGTTTCTCTGATGCTTCCTGATGAAACTACTTATGCATGCAATATGGAGCTTATATCTTTTTCTGATAATAATCAGGGAGCAGAAAGTGTAAATAAAGAAAAAAATAGTTGGGAGACCAGTGGATATCTGTCAACTCATGATACATTGACGGGTGTATTAAACTGGGGCGGATTCTGTAAAAATGCAAGAAGACTCATAAGTGACAATAAGGACAAGAAGTATTTTTTAATTACCCTTGATGTTGCAAATTTCAGATTGGTAAACACTCTTTTTGGTAATAGTACCGGAGATGAAGTTCTTATAGGAATATCAGATATTTTAAAAGAAATGTGTAAATCACAAGAAGGTACTTTTGGAAGAACCGGGGGTGTGAATTTTGCAGTATGCATTGAAACAAAGATTGATGTGGAGGAGTGGACAAGCACAATTGCATCAAGAATTGCAGGGTTAATTGAGTCCCAGGCATTCAGTCTGACAACGCATTTTGGGATTTATAAGGTTGAAGACATAAATCTTCCGATTACTATTTTATATGACAGAGCATTTTTAGCTCTCGAATCTATAATGTCAAATGAAAAAAAGATATATGCTTACTACCAAAATAAAATGTTGGAAAAAGCATTACATGAACAAAGAATTATTTCAGACTTTAAGAAAAATCTAAGGAGTAAGCAATTCATAATATATTTGCAGCCACAGGTAAACAGTGAGGGAGATACAGAGGGCGCAGAGTGTCTGGTAAGGTGGATTCTTCCTGATGGAAGTGTTATTACTCCTGCGGATTTTGTGGATATATTGGAGCAATCCAGCCTGATTGGAACGCTTGATGAATATGTTTGGGAGCTTGCGGTTAAGCAGCTTGCGGAATGGAAGGGCACTTGGTTTGATAACTTTTACCTTTCTGTAAATGTATCACCAAAGGACTTTTACTATCTGGATGTAGCATCTGTTTTTCCTGCCCTTTGTAAAAAATATGATGTTAATCCTTCAAAGCTTCACATAGAAATAACGGAAACTGCTGTTGCAGATGAAATGAGAAACAATATGGAAACATTCGAAAAACTTCAGCAGGCAGGCTTTTGTGTGGAAATAGATGATTTTGGAAAAGGATCATCATCACTTGGTTTGTTAAAGGATTTAAAAGCTGATGTACTGAAGATTGATATGCGTTTTATACAGAATAGTATATGTAACGCCAGAAGCAATGTCATTTTAAAGTCAGTTATTGATATGGCAAAAAATCTTGAAATGGAAGTGATAAGCGAAGGAATTGAAACAAAAAATCAGTTAATTAATCTGAAAACTTTGGGGTGCGATGTCTTTCAGGGTTTTTATTTTTCAAAGCCGATACCGGTTGATGACTTTGAAAGATTTGTTATGGACAAAGCTTTAGCTTAAATTTCCGGATTGAAAATGTGTATAAAAACCGTCAAAATCTATAATATAGTTTTTGATGGTTTTTTTGTGTTTTTTTGAAGATATTTATATATATATTTCGTTATATATAATGAGAGATGAAAAATCTGAAGGGAGGTGGAAAAAATAAAGGCTAAAGAAAACTTAATACGCTGGATGAGTGAGTACAAGAATCTTGTTTTTTCCATCTGTCTTAGAATGACCGGTGACTACTTCACTGCAGAGGATATAGCGCAGGAAACTTTTCTCTCAGCATATATGCACATGGATAGCTTTGATGGAAATAATGAAAAAGCCTGGCTCTGCAGAATTGCTGCAAACAAATGTACAGATTATTTAAGAAGTGCAGCTGCGAGAACAGTACCTACACAAGAGAGTGAAATGCCTGTTTCGGAAATGGGTATGCTTTCGGGAATAAGCCATAAATCCAATAATCCGGCGGAAATTTATGAATCAGAAGAAGTAATGAACAGTTTTACCAAATGCTGTGAAGAACTTCCTGAAGGGTACAATGATGTGGCACTCCAACATTTTGTTAACGGTAGAACAGCAAGAGAAATTGCCGAGGAAAATGGTGACAACGTAAAAACAATTCAGACAAGAATCTATAGAGCAAAAGAAATGCTAAAAAAATCATATGGAAAGGAGTGGCTTGAAGCATGAATGATGATTTTAAATACTTAAGCGATGAAGAGCTAAACAGTCTCATTGAATCAACAGAACAGTCAGGACTGCTTGAAGCACCGATAAGTTTTGAAAATGAGGTATTAAAGAGACTGGAAAATAATTTAGGTAATAATGTAATATCCATTGAGGAAAAGAAGAAAGAGTATTCCAAATTCAAATTTCAGGTTTGCATGGCCATGGCTGCTGCGATTTTATTTTTAATAGTATCTCCGGTTCTATCTGTAAATGATGGAATAAGAACATTGAGAGAACAGGCAACAGCCATTCAGAACGGCAAACAGACAAATTATATTTCTGATTTCCTTGGGAATCATGTACTTAGTGAGAAAATAGGAAATGGCCATATATGGCTTGATAAGGAGGATTGATATGAGAACGCAGAAGAGAGGTTTTTTTAATTTTTTGTTTGCATTTATGCCCGGAGCAGCAGAGATGTATATGGGGTTTATGAAAATGGGAATAAGTCTTATGGCTGCATTTTTAGGGACCATTGGAATAATTGGTTTATTGGAATTAAGTGATTTATTTATGATGATACCGATTGTTTTATGGTTTTACAGTTTTTTTCATGCCAGAAACATTGCAACCTGCAGACTTGAGGTTTTTGTCGGAATAAGAGATGATTACTTTTGGAATGAACTTATGGATGGTCGAGGTATTGATCTAAAATCAGAAAAAGCAAAGAAAATAGGTGCGTGTATGCTAATTTTTGCGGGCGTGGTAATGCTTTGGAATATGATATCCAGACCTATAGCTGATGCACTTAATTATCTTGCTAACTATACAGGCTGGTTCGTATATGAAGCAATAAAGAATATGCTTTATGCACTTCCGAGAGTATTGTTTGCTGTTGCGATTATTTTTATTGGTATAAAACTTATTAACGGAAAGAAGAAGACTCTTTATACGAGCGACGAAACATATGGTTCTGATTATTCAGGCTCGGACACTAATGTGTTAACCACAGGTACGATTGTTAATAATACAGATAATATTTCAGCACCCGCAACATTTGAAACTCCTACACCGGAAGATGAGAAGAGCGAAAAAAATGCCTGAGGAAGTAGCTATTTACACAGTGATTAGCGGTTTTCGAATGATATGATTATAAATAAGGTGGATTGCATATAAAATGCAATCCACCTTTTATAAGCTTATTATCAGAAATCAACCTCTGTGTCATAATAGCAGCACTTAAGCAGCTTTTCCATTTCCTCCTGACTTGGCTGACGAGGATTGGAACCGGTACATGCATCCAGAAGAGCATTAGCAGCAATATCGTGCAATCTCTCAAGGAATACATCTTCAGGAACAAATCCAACCTCTGCCGGAAGACCATCAGCACCATAATGATTGATGCTGTGAGGAATATTAAGATCATCATTCATCTTACGCAGATATTTAATAAGGAGATCAACCTTTTCATCATCATTTGATCCACCGAGATGCATATAATCGGCAATGACGCCATAACGCTTCTTGGCAACAGGATCCTTGGCATTGAATGCTACAACTTTGGGAAGATACATAGCATTAGCAGCACCGTGAATAATATGTGCACCGAGATCTGCAAAAACAGCTCCGGTTTTGTGAGCCATTGAATGAACGATACCAAGGAGAGCATTGGAAAATGCCATTCCTGCAAGACACTGAGCGTTATGCATAGCATCTCTTGCTCCCATATCTTCATTGTAGGACTTTACAAGATTATCCATGATCATTTCGATAGCATGGATAGCAAGTGGATCAGTATAGTCGCAGTTAGCTGTGGAAACATAAGCCTCAACAGCATGTGTCATAGCGTCCATACCGGTGTGAGCAACGAGCTTCTTCGGCATTGTATGTGCAAGCTCGGGATCAACGATAGCTACATCAGGAGTAATCTCAAAGTCGGCTATAGGATATTTGATACCCTTATCATAATTGGTAATAATTGAAAAAGCAGTAACTTCAGTAGCTGTGCCGGAAGTAGAAGAAATAGCACAGAATTTTGCTTTTGTACGGAGCTTGGGAAGTCCAAATACCTTACACATATCTTCGAAAGTAGTTTCAGGATATTCATATTTAATCCACATAGCTTTAGCTGCATCTATAGGAGAACCACCGCCGATAGCAACAATCCAGTCGGGCTGGAATTTCTGCATAGCTTCAGCACCCTTCATAACCGTTTCAACGGAAGGATCGGGCTCAATGCCTTCAAACAACTCGACTTCCATACCTGCTTCTTTCAGATAATCTTCAACTTTCTGAAGAAATCCACCCCTTTTCATGGATCCGCCACCTGTGCAGATCATAGCCTTTTTGCCCTCAAAAGTCTTCAGCGCTTCAAGTGCGCCTTTTCCATGATAGATGTCTCTGGGCAATGTAAAACGTGCCATACAAAATACCTCCTTAAATTAAAACTTGTTAAAAAAATAACGTAACCCATAGATTATTATAAAGCCTTTAATGACAGAAAAAAAGCCTTGACTTTTATAAAAAAACTGAGAACTATATTTGATTTTATGAATTGAAAATAAAATTATCGGAGATGAAACTATGCTGAAAGAATATAAAATAGCAGAATTGACAGATTGGCTTACCGGTCTGAAAAAGAACCTTTCTTCATGCACTGCTTGATAACTATCAGATACAGTATCCATGAGAAAATTCCTGTTGTAAGCCAGGCAAGTGCATCACCTGCAACGGCTATTGCATAGCTATGAAGCTGCATTGAGACAAAAGCTGTAATTAGTCTTGAAGCAAGTTCCATAAACCCAAGAGTCAGGGCTGTCTTTCCATATCCGCATGCCTGCATTGCATTTCTGTATATAAAGATCATGCATAGCGGAATGTAGAATAAGGCAGCTTCTGTTATATATATTCTGCAGTAGGGCATATATTCGGATATATCAACACTACTGTCAAAGAACAATCTGACAATAAAAGGCATAAGGACCACGCTAAGAATTCCGGTAATAATTGAATATAATACAGAAATTTTCATGGCGTCTTTTGTTCCCTGATGAACTCTTTTCAAATCACCAAAACCATAGTTCTGACCAACATATGCAGCTGTTGCCTGGCCGATGGAAGGCATGCCCGCAGTCATGAGATTTACCACCTTTCCTGCCGCGGTAAATCCGCCGATAGCAACTGATTGATAAATATTTATGGAAGCCTGCATAACCATTGTTCCGGAAGATGTTATTCCGAATTGTAAGGCCATTGGAATTCCGATATTAAGCTGAAGAGCAGCAAAATGTGTGTCGAGCTTCCAGCATCCTTTTCTGGGGCGAAGAAGATCTACATTTTTATAAATATAAATAGCACATAAGATAACAGATATTCCCTGGGAAAGATCTGTTGCAAGTGCTGCACCGAAAGTACCGAGATGAAAAACTATTATAAATATCAGATCCAGTAAAATATTAAGGAAGGCTGAAAAAATCAAAAAGTAAAGTGGTGTTTTACTGTTTCCTATAGCTCTAAGTGAAGATGCCAGCAAATTGTAACCGATAAGTGCGATACTTCCTGCACAAATCGTAATTATATATGAGTAGGCATCAGAATAAATGTCATTCGGAGTATTCATAATATGAAGAAGAGAGGGCATGACAACAATGGCAATAGCAGTCACTACAATAGTGCTGATAATACCGAGCAAAATTGCATTTATAAAAGCTTTTCTGGTTCCTTCTTCGTCTCCTGCACCAAACTTATGGCTTATAAGTACGGTGTAACCCGTGGTCAGACCATTGGCAAGTCCCATGATCATGAACATAATCGTTCCGGTTGAACCAACGGCGGCAAGTGCTTTGGCACCTACGAATCTTCCGACTATAACCGTGTCTACCATGTTATAAAATTGTTGAAATATAAAACCGAGAAAAATCGGAATCACAAACTTTAATAATATCTGTAGAGGCTTTCCCTCTGTCATTTTTCCATTCATAAATAAACCTCGAAGAATAAGATAAATCAATTGCTGAATTGATTTACATGATTGTATGCGATTGATTTTCTATTTTCAATATAGATTTTATTAAAAACTTGAAAAGTTTAGATAATCATAATATAATTTAGAATATAATAAAATAGTTCAGCATAAAATAAAAGAATAAATGTCTGTGATTAACTTATAAGCTGAACTATATGAAACTAATAATCCTATCAGGGAAGGTTAATATGAGTAAGGAAAAAGAATTAAAATTTAACGAGCCATGGATTCTTCAGAGAGCAGATCCCTACGTTGTAAAAGCAGATGATGGTTTTTATTATTTTACGGCATCGGTTCCTGCATATGACAGAATTGTGTTAAGAAGATCAAAAACTCTGGGCGGACTTGTCGGTGCTGAGGAACACACAATCTGGACAAAGCATAAGACAGGAATAATGGGAGAACACATTTGGGCACCTGAACTTCATTATGTAATGGGCAAATGGTATATCTACTTTGCAGCAGGCTCTGCGGAAGATAAGTGGATGATCAGACCCTATGTCCTCGAGTGTCAGGGCGAAGACCCTATAGAAAGTACCTGGGTTGAAAAGGGAAAAATGAAAAGAGCAGAAGGAGATGAATTTTCTTTCAAAGCCTTTTCGCTTGATGCGACAGTGTTTGAACACAAAGACAACTGGTATTACATTTGGGCTGAAAAGGTTGGTGTAGGCAAACAAATCTCCAATCTTTACATTGCGAAAATGAAGACTCCTTATGAACTTGAAACGGTGCAGGTTCTTCTTACAACACCGGATTATGATTGGGAGAGAGTAGGATTTTGGGTCAACGAAGGGCCGGCTATCCTGAAGAGAAACGGGAAGATTTTTATGACTTATTCAGCAAGTGAAACAGGAATTTCTTATTGCATTGGAATGCTCACGGCTGATGAAAATGCTGATCTTCTGGATCCAAGATCCTGGTCAAAGGAGCGTTATCCTGTATTAAAGAGCGATGCACAGGCTATAGTTTACGGACCGGGACACAATTCTTTTACAGTGGATGAAGAAGGCAATGACATTATGGTTTATCATGCCAGGACAGAGACAGAGATAATCGGAGATCCCTTATACAATCCCAATCGTCATGCGATGCTGATGAAGATTAAGTATGATGACAGGGGATATCCGGTATTTTCATGCAGATAAAGGCCCAAAGCACTTGTAAGGAGTAATGATGAATATAAAGAAAATTACAAACGATGTAGCTAAAGCAGTTTGTGTATGTGCAGCTATGGGCATGATGTCAGGTTGCGCGGAACCGGGCGTAATTAACGATGGCAAAGCTGATGATATCAGAGACGTAAATACAGAAAGTGCTGCGAATACTTCAGATTCGCAGGGAGATAAAGACGTGAGCAATAATGAACTAAACGAAAGTGATATCAAAAAAGGTGTCTATAAAAATGCTGTTAGCTGTCATGATCCGCAAATTATTCTGGCAGACGGAACATACTATATGACGGGGAGTCATCAGATTCTTGCTAAATCTGATGACCTTAAGAACTGGAGCTATATAGGAAACGGAAATAATGTATTCGACAATTTGTTTTCCGGGAATCTCCCTGCTTTTTCATATGTAGGAAAAAATGAGGAGGGTGGATATTCTGTTTGGGCCGCTAACACATTTTATAATGAGACAATGAAGAAATATGTTATGTATTTTTGTACTACTTCTTCTTATATAAAATCTAATTTATGCATGGCTGTTGCTGATGAACCCGGTGGGAAGTATTCATATACAGATACAATTCTTTACTCCGGCTTTTCAAATTCTCATGCAGCAGAGACAGACATATATGATGTACTGGGGGATGATGCGGATATCTCCGAATATCTGAAATATGGTGGTTATGATAATGAAAGATGGCCAAACTGCATAGATCCGGCAGTATTTACGGATGAGAATAATAAAATGTGGATGGTTTACGGATCATGGTCAGGCGGAATCTTTTTGCTTGAGCTGGATCCGGCAACAGGTAAAACAATTCACCCTATAGCCGAAGCAGCAGAAGGCGGGGAAGATGCACCAGATCCCTACTATGGTTATAAGCTTGTAGGTGGTGGACATCATGCTATTGAAGGACCTTTCCTTACATATTCAAAGGAATCCGGATACTATTATCTTTTCCTTTCCTACGGAGGTCTTACCAGTAATGGAGGGTATCAGATCAGACAGTTCAGAAGTGAGAATCCTACAGGTCCTTATGTAGATGCCGCAGGAAACAGACTGGGTAACGAAGAGAACTATATGAGTTATGGGCTCAAAATGATGGGAAATTATACACTTCCGAGCCTTTCGGTTACTTATATGGCACCTGGCGGACAATCTGTATTCCAGGATGAAAACGGTGAATACTATATTGTGTATCATCAGAGATTTGACGATGGACAGGAATTTCATGAACCCAGAATACATAAGCTTTTTATGACAAAGGACGGATGGTTTACTGCTGCTCCTTTTGAATACACGGGTGATGAAAGTACCACTTCGACGTGTGATAGCACCAATATATCTAAAGACCTGCTTGAAGGAACTTTTTATATTCTGAATCATGAGCTTGAAGTGAATGAGTTTGTAAATAAACCGGTCAAGTGCAACTTTTTGGATGGAAATATTTCGTCCGGGGAAAGTGAAACTATTGATGGTGCCTCTTACGAACTTGAGGAAGGAACGCCGTACATCACGATTACCTTAAACGGGCAGGATTATGAAGGCTGCGCATTCACTATGACTGACGAGGCAGGAAACAATACTTTGTGTATATCTGCAAAAGGCAGCGATAACAAGACAATTTGGGCTGTAAGATATGTGAAGTGATATGCTCCGGCCAAAAGCATTAATACGGAATTTTTTATAAACCGTGAGCACAAAATAGCAATTTTGTAAATAGAAGATAGCAATATTTGATAAGTTTGTTTAATTATACAAAAAGTATTTTATGTTTTTATTAAAATCGACAAAAATGTAAAATTGTTTACAAAAGACTAAAATAATTATTGACGATGTAAAGTGGTTTGTTTAAAATCACTATATAAGTTAGTCACTTAGACAAGTTTTTAGGAGGATTTAACATGAGAAGGAAATTTTTAGGTATTGCAATGGCAACAGTTATGGGGCTTAGTACAGTGACAGGTTGTGCTACAACAACTGTTGAAGAAGCAGGGGAGGCTGAGACAACAGCAGAAGAGAAAACAGGAGATACTACAGAAACTACTGAAGCAGGTGAAACTGCAGATGCTGCAGAAGCTGAGAGTACAGATGGATCATCATCCGATTCACTTACCGGAAACGGTGATAAGACACTTCACGTATTCCTTTACATGCAGGAGCATGAAAAGAAAATTTATGAGGATCTTGTAAAACAGTTTGTAGACGAACATAAGGATGAAGTAAAGGAAGTTGTATTTGAGGTAACAACACAGGATGAATACAATCAGAAAATGATTGCTAACATGACAGCTAACGATATGCCTGATGTATTTTATGTAGGACCTGCAGCTGTTCGCTCTTATGTAGACAATGGCTATGTTCTTCCTCTTGATGATTATATCGATGCTGACACTATGAAGAGTGTGTGGGGAACAACACAGGAAATATATCGTTATGATGGAACTAATGTAGGAAGTGGTTCACTTTATGCACTTCCAAAGGATCTTTCCTGCTTCGCATTTGCTTACAACAAAGATCTTTTTGATGCAGCAGGGCTTGAATATCCTGATCCGGAGAAACCGTATACTTACGATGAATTCATAGAAGTTTGCGAAAAACTTACAATTGATAAGGACGGCGATGGTGAAATTGATCAGTGGGGCGTTGCAAATGCTGACCAGTTTGGTATGACACCTTTCCTTTACTCCAATGGTGTTAAGTTCCTTAACGATGATATGACAAAAGTTAATGTTGCTAATAACGAGCCGCTTAAGGAAGCACTTACATTCTACACAGATCTTACTAAGAATGGTCTTACTCCTTCAGTAGAGCAGGATACAGCACTTGGCGGATACCAGAGATGGCTTGATGGACAGGTTGCATTTTATGCATGTGGTACATGGGATGTGGCTGCATTCATGGATGATGCTACATTCCCTTATAAGTGGGATCTTTGCGGATGGCCTGTAGGACCTTCAGGTGATGGCAGATCACATACATGGATGGGATCAGTTGGATATTGTGTATCAGCAACGACAGAGAACCCTGACCTTGCAACTGCTCTTATTTCAAAGCTTTCAACAGATGTGGATGGACAGAAGGCTGTTTCAGGTATTACAACAGGCGAATCAATCCAGCTTCCTAATATTACAGAGCTCGCATATGGTGAATTCAAGGATGCTGTAAACAGCGGCAAGGTTCCTTATGCTTCAAATGTAGATGTTATTTTCGGATACTTCGATGGCAACGACCACTACGAAGCAGCTCTTCAGGAAACAGATTATACATACAATGCTGAGTGGTTCACACCTTTCTGGTCAGGCGTATTTAACATCAAGAATGGTGATATTTCCGTTGAGGATTATTTAAATCAGGTTGAACCTGAAATGCAGGAAGCACTTGACGAAGCAATTGAGCTTCAGAATTCAGCAACAAACTAACAGTAATATTCTTTTATACCTGGAAAAATAGAGCTGAAAATGATTCTTCCTCCCCCTTTTAAGGGGGAGGAAATCAGCTGAAAATAATGATGAGGGTTAGCACAATCAAAAGTTCCATAGGGCAAGACGGAACTTTAGTATTAAGGAGTACATAATGGCATCAAATAAAGTTAAAGTTCGGATGTCTGCGATGGCAAAGAGAGAAGAGAGATGGGCATGGCTGTTTATTGCAGCACCTTTTGTGGGATTTATGCTTTTTATGGCATACCCCATTGTATTTGCTCTGGTTGCCAGCACAAGCAAATGGACAGGCATAAACTCATTACTGGGAAACATAGTTGGCCTTAGAAACTACATTAAAATAATTAATGATTTAAAATTCTGGAAGGCAATGGGAACAACAATAATTTACATGATAGGTATTCCCATAGGCATGATTCTTGGAATATTGGTAGCAATGGGACTTAACCGTAAAATTCCGGGCAAGAGAGTACTTACTACAATGTACTATGTTCCGGTTGTATCATCACTTGTTGCGGTTTCAATCCTTTGGGCATGGGTATTCAACTATGATTATGGCCTTCTTAACGGAATATACAAAGCACTGACCGGTTTGCATGGTCCCAACTGGCTTGGTGATGAGACTATGGTTAAGGTTTCACTAATTATATTCATGGTTTGGAAGGGGCTTGGAGGAACAGTAATCCTTTACCTTGCAGGCCTTCAGAATATCCCCAGAGACTATTACGAAGCGGCCATGATCGATGGCGCCAATGGATGGGAAAAATTCAAAAACATCACATTGCCTCTTTTATCACCTGTAACATTCTACATTCTGATAACCTCACTAATAGGTGGCTTCCAGGTTTTTGTAGAGGTGCAGGTAATGACACCTTCAGGTGGACCAAACTACAGCGCAGCAACAGTTGTATTCTATTTGTATGAGAAAGCGTTTACAAACGGGCAGCTTGGTTATGGAAGCGCAGTAGCAGTAATACTTGCAATAATAATATTCATTATCACGGCCATTAACTTCTGGGGTCAGGATAAATGGGTTAAAACAATAGAGTAAGGAGGTGTGACAGATGGAATTAGCATTGAAGACTAAATCAAATATGACTCAAAGCTCACAGAGAAGAGCAAAGTCAAATGCAAAAGATTACCAGACAGACCGCGTCACATCTTCTAAAGAGAAGATGATCAACATTGTCGTCTTTGTTTTACTCTTTGCATTTGCAATAACAATGGTGTTTCCGCTTATTTATATGGTGGCAACCTCATTTATGACAAAGAATCAGATACTTTCAGGCTCACTTACATTATTCCCGAACCCGATACTAATAGGAAAGTATAGCCAGGTTCTTAGCAAAGGACAATTTATAAGCGGCATTATAAATACTATTTCAGTTGAGATTCCCGTTCTTTTGATTGGAGGATTTACATCATCACTTGCTGCATTTGCCTTTGCAAAAATGAATTTCAGAGGTAAGAATGCATTGTTTCTTGCTTTGCTTGCAACAATCATGATTCCCTTCGCTGTAGTAATGATTCCGCAGTATGTACTATTTACAAAGCTTGGATGGACAAATTCACTTGCTCCTCTTATTATTCCGGGATGCTTTGGAAATGTCGGTATGATTTTCTTCCTTAGACAGAATCTTTACAGCATACCCTCAGAACTTATGGATGCAGCAAAAATCGATGGCTGTAATTACTTTGAGATTTATTACAAAATATTCCTCCCGCTTATGAAGGGGGCACTTGGAACACAGCTTATGCTCTGGTTTATGGGTATTTGGAATGACTATCTTGCTCCAACAATTTTCCTTAGAAGTGAGAAACATTGGACTCTTCAGGTAGTTATCAGATCCTTTAATTCATATTATGCAATCCAGAGCGATTATGCACTTATAATGGCAGCATCAGTAATAGCGATGCTTCCGACATTGGTTCTGTTCTTCATGTTCCAGAGAGTTATTATTGAATCAATCGCTATAAGCGGAATTAAATAATTAAGTAATATTACTTACGATATAAAAAAACGACAATCATACGGGTTGTCGTTTTTTTATATGTTTTTAATAAAATCTTTAATTTCTCATAATTCATAAGATGTTGAAAAAAAGTTACAATTAATTTGGAAGCAATTAATTGTAATTACAGATAATTGTAAGGTTTTTGAGGTGCCAAATATTGACTGATATAAGCAATTCATCACAAACGGTACCTGTTAAGTCAAAGTAAGGGGGATTATATGAGGGAAAAAAGAATATCTGTAAGAAGAGAGATACTGTTACTTGCGAGTGCACCTGCAATTTTGATCACAATCGCCATGCTTATTACAGGAATTTTATTTATGCGCAGTGGCATGGAGAGTGAAATACTCAAAGGATTGCTTTCATCGGCTAATACTTATAAAGACATAGCAGTCGGACTTACAGATAGAAATCAGGGAGATAGTGCCATTGAAACAGACTTAAAGCAAAGGACCGGATATGATTTTACATGGTTTGAAAATGATACAAGAAAAAATTCATCTCTTGGAAATTCTGTAATAGGAACAAAGGCTGCGGATACCGTAATATCAGAAGTTTTAAATAAAGGGAATACTTTTACATCTACCAAAACAATGGTTGCCGGAACAGAGTACTTTGTTGCATATGTGCCTGTTAAGGATGATTCGGGAAAAGTTTCCGCAATGGCATTTACCGGAGTGTCCAGACAATCAGTTGAAGAACAAATAACAAAGTCGATTATTTATATGCTTTTGATAAGTGCTGCATTACTTATTATTGGTGTGATCGTGATACTAAAAGCTGCATCAGGTATATCAGGAGCGATTATTGCCATGAATGATTGCGTTGAGCATCTGGCAAAAGGTGTATTCAAAAAGGCGGATAAATATCTTGAAAGAAGAGATGAAATAGGAATAGCACTGAATAATACCAATGAACTTATAGATAAACTCGAATCAATAGTTTCCGATATCAGAGAATCAGCAAGTACTGTCAATACATCCTCGGGTGATCTTTCAGATATGGTAAACAGAATAACTCAGACAACAGAGGATGTATCAACTGCAGTCCAGGAAATTGCACAGGGAGCAACACAACAGGCGGGTGAGGTTCTGACCGCCGCTGAGAATGTTGGAAAGATTGGTGAAGCAGTAGGAAATGTTCAGACTTCCACAGAGGAACTTGATAATCTTGCGGCAAAAATGAAAGAGGCTTCCGAGGTTTCAGGTGGTTCACTGTCATCATTACAGGCATCATCTGAGGAAATGACTGCCAAGATTGATGAAATATCTGAAACAATTCAAAGAACACAGGATGCTGTTAACAGTATATCTGCAAAAGTTGAGGGTATAACAGCGATTGCAACACAGACAAACCTTTTGTCCCTTAATGCGTCTATTGAGGCAGCAAGAGCAGGAGAGGCAGGAAGAGGTTTTTCTGTTGTGGCTGAAGAAATCGGTAAGCTGGCAGAAGATTCCAAGGTCATGGCTGATAACATAAAAAAAGAAATGAGTGTACTTCTTGAAGATTCAGAAGCAGCAGTGCTCGCAGCGGATCATGTAAAACAGGGAAATCTCGACCAGCAGGATGCTCTTGGTAAAACAATAGAGTCCATAAACGGGATGCTGGAAGATATTAAACTAACTGTAAGCGGAGTTGCAACAATCAGTAAAGGTGCAAAGCAATGTGCAACTTCTAAAGATGTTGTGGCAGATACAATGGATACTCTGTCAGCAATATCACAGCAAAATGCTGCCTCATCACAAGAAACAGGTGCATCTATGCAGGAACTTTCAAACACAGTACTTACACTTGCAACTGAAGCAAGCGATCTGAAAAATATTTCCGAAAAATTAAGCAGGGACATGGAATTTTTCAAATAATTACTTTGTTCAGGAAGCTATGACTTCTTGCGTGCGTAATCGGAAATGCCCGCAAGACCCTTGCTTTACAGGGCCATTTTTTCTTCCGGAAAATATCTGTCCATGCCCGGCTTTAGAATTTCTGAAGAAATTTATGAATCTATATATTTTTTAAAAATGGGAAATACAATAATTATGGGAAAAACAAAGAAATTGATTGCCTTCATGGGCGGTATGCTTGATGAAGAAAAGAACAGTAATTTCATACATGAAGTGGAAAAAGAATGCTTGAAACAAGGGTATCTCATGCTTGCTTTTGGTTTTTCCGAGACAACAAATTTTAAGCAGGATAAAAACAACTGTGATCTAAAGCTTATTGAAATTGCAGGACATCTTGAACTTGATGCAATAATAATGCAGCTTGAATTTATCAAGAATAAATATCTTATAGATGCTATTAAAAATCTTGCTAAGAAAAAAGCTATCCCCCTGATAGTAATGGAAAGAAAAATACCAGGAAGCATTAATATTTCGATGCGTTATAAGGAGGGATTTGCTGAAATTGTCAAACATGTAATTAATGTGCATGGATGTAAAAAAATAAACATGATCGCGGGACCTAAAGGGGACCGCTTTTCAGATGAAAGAATAGATGCATATAAGGAGATTCTTCTTGAAAATGGTATTCCGTTTGAACCTGATAGGATAGGTTATGGGGATTTCTGGGACAGACCTGCAAGAGTTGCTTTAAGACAATTTGTAGAAAAGGGAGATCTTCCAGAAGCTATAGTATGTGCAAATGATGCTATGGCTATTGCTGTTTGTGATGAGCTGTCTAAGTTTGGTTATAAAGTACCTGAAGACATAATAGTAACAGGATTTGATGGTGTTAAGAGCGCCCTTTTTAACGTTCCGTCAATATCGACTGTTGAACCAAACTATGCAGATGAGGCAGTTCAGGTAATTAAGCTTATTAAAGAATATGAGAATAATTCAGATGCTGACGCAAGCTATGATGTTGATTTTGTACTGAAAAGGAGAAGTTCCTGCGGATGTTTTAAATCTGAAGATGTCCTGTCACCTGAGGAAATAACAGTTCTTTCTTCCAGCTATTCTGACGTTAATCTGGCGGTAAGAAGTATTAATATGCTTGTATCCAGAACATCCATGCTGGATTCTGTGATCGATCTTTCTAATGTTATAGTTGATACATTATGGATGCGGGAATCAGACTTTCAATTCGTTGGGATTTTCTCGGATATTTTAAAACCCGAAACCGGAGAAAATGTATATGATGATTTCACTACATTATTTCGCTGTGAGAATGGTGAAAGAACCGGAATAGGCATTTCTTATGAGGAAAAGGAATTCATACCTGGATTTGATAAAATCATCGAAAAAAATGATATTAGTGTACTTTTGGTAAGGCTTCTTTACACAGGAAATAAAACCTTTGGTTATGTAGTGGAAGGGACAAAAAACACATCTAACAGAGATATCAGAAGATGTGAAGAGTTCAGCATGTTTTTGTCTACAGCCATTAATGCTGTTTTGACCAATAGAGATCTTGCGGATATGCATCGTGAAATGGAGCGCATCTCTGTACTTGATTATCTCACCGGAATTCCAAACAGAAGGGGATTTTATAATGAATTAAAAAGTATTATTGAGGAACCTTCCAATAAAGGAAAATGTATAACTGCATTTTCAATAGATATGGATAATCTAAAGCACATTAATGATTTCTATGGACATGCACAAGGCGATTTTGCTATACAATGTATGGCTGATGCTATTTTACATTTTTCTTCCAGAAACGGAGTATGTGCAAGATATGGCGGAGATGAATTTGCATGTGCATTGCTTACCGAAAAACCGATAGATTTAAATGCGGATACAGTTCGAAGCAGACTTGATAACGTGCTAACTTCAAGAGACGATGTTGTATCAAAGACATATAAAATAACTGCAAGTGTCGGAAGTGCTCAGGTGATCATAGACGAGAATATTGACATCGATACACTTCTTAGCAAAGCAGATGAAGAGATGTATAAAGATAAAAAAGAAAGAAAACAGGCTGCAGCAAAAAAAACATTCTTCTAATTAATTGTGTTGAATGTGAACTATAAAATAATATGAATAAAAAAAGAAGGCAATGTTGCCTTCTTTTTATATCATTATCAAAACTCTTATGTTTACAAAGCGGGATCAATAGGGCTATATGCAATTTTTACATTAATATCCTGACTGTAATTTCCAAATGTTTTTCCGAAAATAGTAAGACCGCCAACATGCTCGGCATCAGCAGGAACAGCCATCTTGAATTTTATACTACTCTTACTTGTCAGAGCAAAATGATCGATTGTGATATCGGAAATCTGAAGACCATCTATAAAAGTTCCACGATGATTTATAACAAGCATTTTTAGGAGACCATATTGATTCCAGTTAGGAAACCACCAATCAGGGGTGAATATTCCTTTAACATCACCAAAATCCCCGGGAGATACCCATGTTCCCAGAAATTCGCTGTTTAAATAAAAAGAGATATCTGAAGGCCATACATTATTAACACCGGGAGCTTCACTGGAAAGCTCAGCTGAAATGCATATTTCATCAATCTTCTGATTAAAGGGGATAAAATTAGGTACAACATATTCTACATACCCCTTAGTGAACCAAAGAATATCAGCGTTATAACGATCGGGATGAGAAAAATACCTTGTATCATCAACCTGTCCGATAATTTGTGTTGATGAAGCAAGACCACAGGTAGGGAATACATCATAATCAGAAAACTGCCCTACCTTAATATCTGCTGTATATATATTTTCATTGCGTTCTTCATTTTGGATATCTATTAGGATTTTATCTACATGTACGGAACAAATCTTTTGGTTACCATGACCGTTAGTTTCATTGCTGACTGTAATCATGCCGCATTCCTCAAGCTTTCGGATGTGGCTGGTAAGAGCACCGTTTGTGATATTCAGACGGCTTGCGAGCTCGTTCATGTTCATTCCGTTTTCTTCAAGTAAAATCTTGATTATTTCAATTCGTACATCTGAACCGAGAGCTTTGAAAAGGTCAAGTCCCTCAGAAAGTGATTTAATATGAAGCATGGCAACTCCTTTAAATAAATGTAAAATATTTAACATAAATATAATATCATAGGGGCTATATATGTTTCAATGGATTTTCTTTTTCTATAAAGAACTGTTTTTAATATATAATGAATAACAGAAAATAAAGGTTGTGACTTTCTAAATTATTAGTTTTTGATCAAAATTAGAAAGACGAGAGGATAATATGACAGATATCTTTGGAACAATTGGACCTGCATGTAGCAATGAAGAAACAATAAGAAAAATGTTCGAATCCGGAATGACGGGAGTACGATTTAATCTTTCACATTCTATGCTTGAAGATAATGAAAAACTTATAGAAACTGTTAGAAGACTTGGAAAGCAAGCCGGTATTGTGCCTAAGATTCTTATTGATTTGCAGGGTCCTGAACTCAGAATCGGTTCTTTTGAAAAGGAGAAGATGCTTTCTGAAGGTGACATTGTAACCTTTGGAGAAGATGAAATTCCTCTTTCTGGTAATATTTTATGTGCATTGGGAAAAGATATGGAGATACTGCTTGATGACGGGAAAATACTATGTCATGTAGTGGAGAATGATGGAAAAGCAGCTAAAGCAAAGGTTGATAGAGGTGGATTACTGAAAAGCAGAAAAAGCATAGCAATAAAAGATATTGATATAGAAATGAATACACTTACGGATTCTGACATGCAAAATATCAAATGCGCAATTAATAATGGTATTACAGGAATCATGCAGCCATTTGTCCGAGAACGAAGAGATGTAATTACTTTGAAAGATATCCTGAAAAAAGAAAAAGCTTCTAATATAGAAGTGTATTCAAAAATAGAAAACCAAAGAGGCCTGGAGAAACTTGATGAAATAATTTTAGAGTGTGATGAACTTATTATTGCAAGAGGCGATCTGGGTAATGTAGTTCCATTATGGGAGTTGCCGGGTATTCAAAAGAGAATAGCAAAAAGATGCAGTAATTCCAAAAAACGTTTTATGGTAGTAACACAGATGCTTTCTTCTATGGAAAATAATCCGGTGCCTACAAGAGCAGAGGTAAGTGATATATTTAATGCTATTCTTGATGGAGCATCTTCGGTAATGGTAACAGGTGAGACGGCTGTTGGAAAATATCCTGACAAAGTAATAAGCTATTTGAAGAGAACGGTTGAATGTGCAGAGAAATTTCAAAGAAATATTTAGGAAAACTATAGTGAAAATCTGAAGTTACAGGAAACTGGAAATATTTTTAAAAAAAGTAAAATTTCTTGTTGACACATATAGGGGTGAGTGATATATTAAATATCGCTGCGGCGTACGGCAAACATCAAAAAAGCCTGCGAGCCCAGTATTTAAGCACATTGACAATGAAATAGTAATGCAACCCTGAAAATTCCAAAAAGAATATTCAGAGAATAAAACAAACCTAACAAGGTAAAAACGGACAGAACAAAAGCCAAGCTTAAGTTCTGGTCAGACGAACGAGATCAGGAGAGATCCTGATAGAACATTTAAACGTGAGAGTTCGATCCTGGCTCAGGATGAACGCTGGCGGCGTGCCTAACACATGCAAGTCGAACGGAGAATATACGCTTCCGAGACTTCGGTCAAAGATTGTATATTCTTAGTGGCGGACGGGTGAGTAACGCGTGGGCAACCTGCCTCGTACCGGGGGATAACAGTTGGAAACGACTGTTAATACCGCATAAGCGCACGGTGTCGCATGACACAGTGTGAAAAACTCCGGTGGTACGAGATGGGCCCGCGTCAGATTAGCCAGTTGGTGGGGTAACGGCCTACCAAAGCAACGATCTGTAGCCGGACTGAGAGGTCGGACGGCCACATTGGGACTGAGACACGGCCCAAACTCCTACGGGAGGCAGCAGTGGGGGATATTGCACAATGGGCGAAAGCCTGATGCAGCGACGCCGCGTGAGTGAAGAAGTATCTCGGTATGTAAAGCTCTATCAGCAGGGAAGAAAGACCCTTCGGGGAGATGACGGTACCTGACTAAGAAGCCCCGGCTAACTACGTGCCAGCAGCCGCGGTAATACGTAGGGGGCAAGCGTTATCCGGATTTACTGGGTGTAAAGGGAGCGCAGACGGTGATGCAAGTCTGAAGTGAAACCCCACGGCTCAACCGTGGGCTTGCTTTGGAAACTGTATGACTAGAGTACTGGAGAGGTAAGCGGAATTCCTAGTGTAGCGGTGAAATGCGTAGATATTAGGAGGAACATCGGTGGCGAAGGCGGCTTACTGGACAGCAACTGACGTTGAGGCTCGAAGGCGTGGGGAGCAAACAGGATTAGATACCCTGGTAGTCCACGCGGTAAACGATGAATACTAGGTGTTGGGGGACGAAGTCCTTCAGTGCCGACGCAAACGCATTAAGTATTCCACCTGGGGAGTACGTTCGCAAGAATGAAACTCAAAGGAATTGACGGGGACCCGCACAAGCGGTGGAGCATGTGGTTTAATTCGAAGCAACGCGAAGAACCTTACCAGATCTTGAGATCCTGCTGAATACAGAGTAATGTCTGTAGGCCTTCGGGACAGTAGAGACAGGTGGTGCATGGTTGTCGTCAGCTCGTGTCGTGAGATGTTGGGTTAAGTCCCGCAACGAGCGCAACCCTTGTCCATAGTAGCCAGCAGTAAGATGGGAACTCTATGGAGACTGCCAGGGATAACCTGGAGGAAGGTGGGGATGACGTCAAATCATCATGCCCCTTATGATCTGGGCGACACACGTGCTACAATGTCGTAACAAAGAGAAGCGAACCCGCGAGGGGGAGCAAATCCCAAAAATAACGACCCAGTTCGGACTGTAGGCTGCAACCCGCCTGCACGAAGCTGGAATCGCTAGTAATCGCAGATCAGCATGCTGCGGTGAATACGTTCCCGGGTCTTGTACACACCGCCCGTCACACCATGGGAGTCGGAAATGCCCGAAGCCGGTGACCTAACCGCAAGGAAGGAGCCGTCGAAGGCAGGTCGGATGACTGGGGTGAAGTCGTAACAAGGTAGCCGTAGGAGAACCTGCGGCTGGATCACCTCCTTTCTAAGGAAGAGGAAGAAGTAGGGAGTTGCATTACTGTTTTGTTGCCGGTGGCAACAGAAAAATTCCGGTGGCGATGCGAAAAGGGGAAACACCCGTACCCATCCCGAACACGACGGTTAAGACCTTATCGGCCGAAAGTACTATGCTGGAGACGGCATGGGAGGATAGGTGGCTGCCGGATATAAAAAGAAGAAGTTTTAACAGTGATGAGGGAACAGAGGAAGATCCGTTTCCTGATGACTGGTAAAACAGTCAGAAGTCTGTACCTTGAAAACCGAATACTGAAGAAAACATTTTAATCAGAGAATCCGATTAAAAGACATCGAACGGATCTGCGATCATATGATCAGGATCCGAGATCCAGAAAAAACAATGTAGCAATACATAAACGAGCATATATCGATAACGCTATATCAGATATATGCGGGAACGTGGTTATTAAATGGACCAAAAGTTCTATATAGCTGGTCAAGCTATGTAGGGCGCAGGGCGGATGCCTTGGCACTAAGAGCCGAAGAAAGACGTGATAAGCTGCGAAAAGCTGCGGGGAGTGGCAAATACACTGAGAGCCGCAGATATCTGAATGGGGCAACCCGGCAGGAAGAACTCCTGTCACTGCATGCTGAATACATAGGCATGTGGAGGGAACCCGGTGAACTGAAACATCTAAGTAGCCGGAGGAAGAGAAAACAACCGTGATTCCGTAAGTAGCGGCGAGCGAACGCGGAAGAGCCCAAACCGGGTGCTTGCACCCGGGGTTCGGACTGAATGATCGATGGAGGACGATAGCAGAAAGGTCCTGGAAAGACCTGCCAGAGAGGGTGAGAGCCCCGTAAGCGAAATTGTCCGAAGCGAGTCAGTATCCAGAGTAGGACGAGACACGTGGAACCTTGTCTGAAAGAGCGGGGACCACCCCGTAAGGCTAAATACTCCTTAGTGACCGATAGCGCATAGTACCGTGAGGGAAAGGTGAAAAGGACCCCGGGAGGGGAGTGAAAGAGAACCTGAAACCCTGTGCCTGCAAACTGCGAAAGCTCCTTATGAGAGTGATCGCGTACTTTTTGTAGAACGGTCCGGCGAGTTATGTTATGCGGCGAGGTTAAGGGCCATAGGTCCGGAGCCGGAGGGAAACCGAGTGTGAAGAGTGCGAGAGTCACATAACATAGACCCGAAACCGGGTGATCTATCCATGTGCAGGATGAAGCGGCCGTAAAAGGCTGTGGAGGTCCGAACTCACATCCGTTGAAAAGGGTGGAGATGACGTGTGGATAGGGGAGAAATTCCAATCGAACCCGGAGATAGCTGGTTCTCCCCGAAATAGCTTTAGGGCTAGCCCTGTAGCATGCCATTTGGAGGTAGAGCACTGAATATCCGCGGGGGCTTCACCGCTTACCAAAGATTATCAAACTCCGAATGCCAGTATGGCTGAGCGCAGGAGTCAGACTGTACGAGATAAGTTGGACAGTCAAAAGGGAAAGAGCCCAGATCCACGGCTAAGGTCCCAAAGTGCGTGTTAAGTGGAAAAGGATGTGGGATTTCACAGACAGCTAGGATGTTGGCTCAGAAGCAGCCACACATTCAAAGAGTGCGTAATAGCTCACTAGCCGAGAGGTCCTGCGCCGAAAATTACCGGGGCTGAAACACGACACCGAAGCCTGGGGATTGCAAGTATCTACGGGTACTTGTGATCGGTAGGGGAGCATTCACAGCAGCGTCGAAGTCGTACCGTAAGGAGCGATGGAGCGCTGTGAAGAGAGAATGCCGGAATGAGTAGCGAGATGGAGGTGAGAATCCTCCAGGCCGAATATCCAAGGATTCCAGGGTAAAGCTGATCTGCCCTGGGGAAGTCGGGACCTAAGGCGAGGCCAGACGGCGTAGTCGATGGACAGCAGGTTGATATTCCTGCACCTGATGATATCAGAACTGTGGGGACGCAGGACGAAAGTGTGAGCCGGGAAAGGAAAGACCGGTCCCGCAAGGGGGAACGAAGTAAGAGTAGTGAAGCACATGGACGTACTGCCAAGAAAAGCCACTATTGCGTATCATCAGCCCGTACCGTAAACCGACACAGGTGGATGAGGAGAGGATCCTAAGGCCGGCGGGAGAAGCATTGTTAAGGAACTCGGCAAAATGTCCCCGTAACTTCGGGATAAGGGGAGCCTGCGAGAGCAGGCCGCAGAGAAGAGGCTCAAGCAACTGTTTAGCAAAAACACAGGTCTATGCGAAACCGAAAGGTGAGGTATATGGGCTGACGCCTGCCCGGTGCTGGAAGGTTAAGAGGAGAGGTCAGGGCAACCGAAGCTTTGAATTTAAGCCCCAGTAAACGGCGGCCGTAACTATAACGGTCCTAAGGTAGCGAAATTCCTTGTCGGGTAAGTTCCGACCCGCACGAAAGGCGTAATGATTTGAGCACTGTCTCGGCAATGCACCCGGTGAAATTGAAGTACCAGTGAAGATGCTGGTTACCCGCGCCAGGACGGAAAGACCCCATGGAGCTTTACTCCAGGTTGATACTGGGATTCGGTACTGTATGTACAGGATAGGTGGGAGACTGTGAAGTGATGACGTCAGTTGTCATGGAGTCGCTGTTGGGATACCACCCTTATAGTACTGGGTTTCTAACCAAGGACCGTGAAACCGGTCCGGGGACAATGTCTGCCGGGGAGTTTGACTGGGGCGGTCGCCTCCGAAAGGGTATCGGAGGCGCTCAAAGGTTCCTTCAGAATGGACGGAAACCATTCGCAGAGTGCAAAGGCAGAAGGGAGCCTGACTGTGACACCGACGGGTGGAACAGATACGAAAGTAGGACTTAGTGATCCGGTGGCATGAAAGTGGGATTGCCATCGCTCAACGGATAAAAGCTACCCTGGGGATAACAGGCTTATCACTCCCAAGAGTTCACATCGACGGAGTGGTTTGGCACCTCGATGTCGGCTCATCGCATCCTGGGGCTGTAGCAGGTCCCAAGGGTTGGGCTGTTCGCCCATTAAAGCGGTACGCGAGCTGGGTTCAGAACGTCGTGAGACAGTTCGGTCCCTATCCGGCGCGGGCGTAGGATATCTGAGAGGAGCTGTCCTTAGTACGAGAGGACCGGGATGGACGGACCGCTGGTGTATCAGCTGCATCGCCAGATGCATAAGGCTGGGTAGCCAAGTCCGGAAGGGATAAACGCTGAAGGCATCTAAGCGTGAAGCCCCCCTCAAGATGAGATATCCCTGCATTTTGCAGTAAGACCCCTTAGAGACTATGAGGTAGATAGGCACAAGGTGTAAGCACGGTAACGTGTTCAGCTGATGTGTACTAATAGGTCGAGGGCTTGTCCAAAAAAGGATATAGAACAATAACGGATTGAAGATGAAGTATTCAGTGTTCGGTTTTGAAGGTACAAAATGCAGAAGAGATAGTCAATTGGCTGTCTCTTTTTTGTTATTTGGTATAAAAAAGTGTGATTTTTCAATTGGTTTTGATATACTTCAATATATGCTATACTACGATACTTTCATTTGCTGATACTTATATACTGGCAAATGATTTGGATGAATCGGATAAAAAACATGCATTTATAATAGGAGAAATATGTATAAGATTAGAGACGTCAAAGCAGATGATGTAAATAGATTATTAGAAATATATGGATTTTATGTTAAAGAAACTGCCATCACATTTGAATACGATATACCTACTGCTGAAGAATTTTCAGAACGAATAAATACAATTACTGAAAAATATCCTTATCTTGTTATTGAAGAAAATGATATTGTTTACGGCTATACCTATGCAGGTGTTTTAAAGGATCGTGCGGCTTATGATAAATCATGTGAACTTACAATATACATAGATAAGCATGCTAAAAAAAGAGGATATGGAAGAGCATTATATGAAGCTATTGAAAAAAGGCTTATTGAGATGGGAATCGAGAATTTATATGCATGTATTGGAGATCCCATAGAAGAAGACTGTTATTTAGATAAAAATAGTGAGAATTTTCATGCTCATCTTGGATTTAAAAAAATTGGAACCTTTTATAAATGTGGATATAAGTTTGATAAATGGTATAACATGATTTGGATGGAGAAACTTATCGGAAATCATGATCTATTGTCTGAGCGTATTGATTTGTGGAAAGATGGTGAGTACTCATATCCGCTATCTTTTGGCTTTATACCAAATATGGTTAGTTATTTGCATAATGATGGTAAAAAACATCCATGTATGGTGATAATTCCGGGTGGTGGTTACTGCGTTGTTTCACCAACTGAGGGTGAAATAGTTGCAAAGAGATTTTTTAAGATGGGATATAATGCTTTTGTTGTTACATATACAACTAACATCTTATTTAAAGAACCTTTAAAAGACCAACCTATGAGGGATGTTTCAAGAGCTATTAGAATTATTAGAAAAAATGCTGAAAAGTATGGCATTTACAATAATAGAATAGTGATATGTGGTTTTTCTGCAGGTGCCCATCTATGTGGAACAGTGTGTGTTCATCATGAAGATGTTGAGGAAACAGATTCGGATTTCAAACAATATAGTAACAGACCTGATGCTGCTATTTTAAGTTATCCGGTCATTACAGGAGGTGAATTCGCGCATAGAGGTTCATTTGATGCATTGATTGGTGCAAATCCGGATGCTTGTGAACTTGAATACTATTCATTGGAAAAGCAGGTAAATTCAACTACGCCTCCTGTGTTTCTTTGGCATACAGCAACAGACGATACAGTTCCTGTTCAAAACAGCTATCTGTTTGACGAAGCTTTGACAAAGGCTAAAATAAATCACGCAATGCACATTTTTTCATCCGGGCATCATGGTTTAAGTCTGGGTGATGAGGATTGGGCTAAACACAGATTTGGAATTCCGTATACTTATGAGCAGACATTTAAAACAGTGGATGCAGTTAAAAAAGGAATAGTTGATGTTCCTGATGAAAAGAAGGAAGAACTGATCAGAGATTATGCAGAGGCTAAATATTTTCCGGATGTAACATATCCAGAGATTTCTCTATGGCCGGACCTGGCAAATGCATGGATAAGGAACACTCTTGTGTTTTGATTTTATTTGAAAAATATAAACGAAAAGATGTTAAATCATATATAATCGAAAGCAAGTTTTAAATGTATAAAAAACTTATTAACAGTTTCTTAAAAGACAGACAATTCGGCTGTCTTTTTTATTTTTTCTATTTATTTTCAAGAAGTATATGCTATACTAAATTAGGATATTAAATATATATTCAATCGGTTTTTAGTTTGTTTTTTAAGTGATTGCAGTCTCTTTTTTTCAATGCGTGAGGTGAAAATATGGAATCGAAAATCTTGCTTGAAAATGGCACAAACGAACTTGAAGTCTTAGAGTTTAGAATTGATGATCATTGCTATGGAATTAATGTTGCAAAGATTAAGGAAATTATCGTATATCAGGAAGTAACACCGGTTCCAAATGCTCATCCCAGTATTGAAGGTATCTTTATGCCAAGAGATACTATGATAACTGCAATCGATTTACGAAATTGTTTACAAAGAGGTGCATCTAAACCGGGTGGACTTTTCATAATAACCAACTTTAACAAGCTTGATATTGCATTCCATGTTGATACTGTAGTAGGAATTCATAGAGTTTCATGGGCGGATATTATAAAACCAAACGCAACTATCTCCAAGGCAGAAGAGAGTATATCAACCGGTATTATCAAACTTGAGGAGAGACTTATCATTATTCTTGACTTTGAGAAGATTGTATCGGACATTAATCCTAACACAGGTCTTAATGTTGCTCAGCTTACCGATATTGGCACCAGAACGAGAAATGAAATTCCGATTGTGCTTGCTGAAGATTCACAGTTACTTAATAAGCTGATAGTAGATTCTCTTAAGAAGGCCGGATATGATAATGTCAGACACTTTGAGAATGGTAAACTTGCATATGATTATATCAAGGGATGCAAGGACAGAGGACAGCTTGATAAAGTTAAATGCATCATAACAGATATTGAAATGCCTATTATGGATGGCCATCGTCTTACTAAACTTGTTAAAAGTGACGACGAGACGAAACAGATTCCGCTTATTATATTCTCATCACTTGTTAATGAGGAAATGAGAAGAAAAGGAGAGTCTTTAGGAGCCGACAGGCAGCTGTCAAAGCCGGAAATCGGAAATTTGGTTGCTGTAATAGATGAACTTGTTCATGCTGATGGCGATGCCAAATAAAGATATATGATGTGAAAGATAACTCCCTTTATTGCTTCAGTTATGAAAATCAATTTTCAATGACTGCTACAATGAAGGGAGTTTTATAGTTTTAGTGCAGATGTTTTATATTAACCGGAATAAAAACAACTGTATTAGTGCATGGTTTTTGGGGAGTGGGTGAAATGAAGTCTAAGAATGAGGAGCATTTGGATAACCTTTTGCAATCTCTGAGAAATGATTCGAATTCAGGCATTGCTAAGATTACGGAATCCGAAGAGTTACATGCGGCTATTAATAATTCATCGGAGAACAGTGATCTTAAAGAAATAAGTGCAATGCTTGATAATTTGGATAGCGGTCAATTACTTGATTCAGGAATGTCAAATGTTCTTGAATCTATTAGTATGCCTCCCTCTGAAGATTTGCCTAAATATACAATAGGTAATGATGCTGACCAGGAATACGAAAAAGATGCAGATGAACTTGCTTTAGACGAAGCTATTGCCAGGGCAGAAGCATTGGCAATGGAAGCTATAAATGAAGGAACTGATAAAAATGATGAATTAGCCGGTGACGATGCAGAAGAAATAAATGCTGCGGAAGCATCAGTATTAGCTGAGGAAACAGTAGCAGAAGAAACAAATGCGCTGGAAGAATCAGCATTAGCGGAGGAAGCAGTAGCAGAAGAAACAAATGCGGCGGAAGCATCAGCATTAGCGGAGGAAGCAGTAGCAGAAGAAACAAATGCGGCGGAAGCATCAGCATTAGCGGAGGAAACAGTAGCAGAAGAAACAAATGCGCTGGAAGAATCAGCATTAGCGGAGGAAGCAGTAGCAGAAGAAACAAATGCTGCGGAAGCATCAGTATTAGCGGAGGAAGCAGTAGCAGAAGAAACAAATGTGCCGGATGCTTCATCGTTAGCTGGGAAAACCGGTACAGAGGAAATAGATTTACCTGAGAGTCCATTGTCGGTAGAAGAAGTGACCGAGACAGAAGGATTATCTCCTATTAATGATTCTGATGTAACTGAAGAAGCAGCCGGATCGGAAAAAGCAATTGTTCCTGAGTTAAATGAAGTAAGTGAAGAGACATCATCTGAAGATATAGAAAAAATGATGGCTGAAATGGGTATAACTCCGGAAACAGATCATGTCCCTGAAGAAAATAATGTTAATAATATCGATATTCCTGATATCCCTTCGCTGGATGAGATTACAGCTGAGGGTGCTGATGTTGCGGAATTAAAAACTGAAGTTGAAAATGCTGTTCAGGAATCAGTTCCGAACATGGATATAGCTGATCTGCCTGATTTAAATGAAATTAGTACTTCAAATTCTGAGGATATGTTGAAGGAAGTTGCTGTAGAAGTTCCTGAAGAGATATCTGAATCATTATTGGAAGTTGCTCCGGAAATACCAATTGAAGATGAAGAGGAGAACAGAACATTACAGACAGATGCTAAAGAGACAACAGAGGAAATATTGGATGAAATGCTCCATGCACCTGAAGAAATGTTGGATACAGATAGTTATGACAGCTCAGATACTGACGATGAAGCATTGGAAATACCGAATTCTGAACTGAATAATCCTGTTATGGATGATTTACTGGATTTGGAGGGCATGTTGGATGGTCTGAGTGAGACCGGTAATAACATCGACGAAGATACAGCAGATCTTGATGCAGCAATAAATATAAACGGAAAAGAAACATTATCAGATGAGGAAGGACTATCGCTGGATGACATCGAGATTCCGGAAGCTGTTATCATGGATAGCGCTTTGGACGAGAACTTGGTTACAGATGAAGATCAGTCTGTTTTATTGGACTCTATTGAGGGTGGCGTAGCCAATACAAATACGGATGATGCTAATGAAGAAAATCCTACAGAAACAGGAACGTCGGTTGTTGGAATAGATGAACTGAACCTGGATGAGATAAATCTTGATACTTTAAATCCGGATGAGCTTAATTTGGATGAAACAAATGTAGGAGAAGAAGGCCTTGCAGAAATAAGTACGCCGGATACCAATATAGATGAATTAAACTTAGACGAGATAAATCTTGATACTTTAAATCCGGATGAGCTTAATTTGGAAGAGACAAATGTAGGAGAAGAAGGTCCTGCAGAAATAAGTGCGCCGGATATCAATATAGATGAATTAAACTTAGACGAGATAAATCTTGATACTTTAAATCCGGATGAGCTTAATTTGGAAGAGACAAATGTAGGAGAAGAAGGTCCTGCAGAAATAAGTGCGCCGGATACCAATATAGATGAATTAAACTTAGACGAGATAGATCTTGATACTTTAAATCCTGATGAGCTTAATTTGGAAGAGACAAATGTAGGAGAAGAAGGCCCTGCAGAAATAAGTACGCCGGATACCAATATAGATGAATTAAACTTAGACGAGATAAATCTTGATACTTTAAATCCGGATGAGCTTAATTTGGATGAAACAAACGCGGGAGAAGAAATTCCTGCAGATATTAATACAGATGAACTGAACTTGGATGAGTTAAATCTGGATGAGCTTAATTTGGATGAATTAAATCCTGATGTGGCAAATACGGAAGAGATTAACACAGATGAAATTTCTTCGGAAGGAGTAAATTTGGATGAGATTAACATGGATGAACTGAACCTTGAAGAGTCTAATCCGGATGCCGAAGCATCTGATGAAATTCCAATGGAAGATTTAACAGCAATTGATGAATCACTGCTGGATAATCCTGAGGGTACAGGTGATACTACAGGTGAAGCAGATACTTCAGAAATGACAGGAGAAAATGATGTTGTTTCGTCTGAAGGTGAAAACGATACATCGTTGGCTTCTGATGTCTCCTTGGAAAGCGAACAGTCTGATGATAGTGCCGGTGGCGCTGATGAGGCAGCTATCGAAGATGCACTTGCTGCTTTTGCGGATGCTATGGATGAAGAAAAGACGGAAGATTCTGAAGGTGAAGATTCTGATGTAAGCTTTGAAGCGGTTAGTGCGGAACTGGATGATCTTCTAAAAGAAGCCGGAGAAGATATAAGTGATGAAGCAGGTGAAGGATCTGATGACATTGGATCGGAAATGGATCTTGACAGTATGCTTGAGGATCTGGGAGGAGACGCTGCGGAAGCAGAAGCCGGTGGAAGTGAACCTGCAGATGTTGAAATGCCGGATCTTGACGCTATTATGAACAGCCTTGCCAGTGATGACGCTGAGGATATGGAGAATACTGCCCACATAGATGAAAAAGAAGGTGCAAATGCAGAGATAAGCCTTGACGATATGGGACAGGATACTTCAGACTCGATGGATGCAGAGGTACCATCCGAAGAAACGGATATGAGTGCTGAAGATATGCTTGAGGCCATGAGCGAAGAAGGAACAGATGAAAATGGCCTTTCGGAAGATATCCCTGATCCTGATGAAGTAAATGACAATGGTGGGGATTACGATGAAATAGCCCTTCGAATGGGAGAGAATGAGTCAGAAGGCGGAACCGAGGACGGAAAGAAAAAGAAGAAAAAGGGCGGTCCCAATATAATAGTCCGCTTGATCACAACATTATTTAGGGTTCTGACGCAGACGGATGAAGACCTTAATCCCAAATTGGCTGAGGATGAATTAGCCAGTCTGACGGATGAAAATCAGCAGGTATTGGATGAGCTGGCAGCTGAAGGCAAAAAAGCTAAGAAAGAGAAAAAGAAAAAAGAGAAGCCACCCAAGAAAGAAAAGCCACCGAAACCAAAGAAAGAGAAGCCACCAAAGAAAGAAAAGCCAAAGAAAGAAAAGAAGCCGAAGCCGGATGATGGTGAGCCGGAGAAAGCGCTTGCACCTAAAAAGGTTGCTATTTCCGTGCTGTTTGCAGTTAGTATAGGATTGTTCTGTTGTCTGCCGACTATTATTTTGCCCGGAAGAATAAATATGAATAGGGCTAGTAGTGCTTTTGAAAAGAAGGACTACCATACAACATATAAACTGTTATATGGTAAGAAACTGAATGAGGAAAACTCGCTAATGTATCATCAAGCCAGAGTTATGACCAGCGCACAGCACTATCTTGATTCATATAATAACTATAAGGCAATGAACATGGAGGATGAGGCTTTAGATATTTTACTTATGGGTATGAATGCTAAGGATCAAATAGTCGCCGAGGCAGAGGAGTTTCAGGTTGCTAATGAAGTCCAAAGCGTGTATGCTAATATCGAATCGACGCTCGCTTCTGAATATGGACTTAATAGCCAGGATATTTCTGATATTAATAGCATTACAGAAAAACCATCGTACACAAAACGTATAATGGAAACGACAGGCTCAATAGAAAAAATAATGCCAAAAAAATAGCGAGATCGATATCCTATCAGGGAGAATTAGATTGATGTTAGCTATAATTGACTATGATGCAGGAAATATTAGAAGTGTAGTAAATGCTTTTAAGTATGTGGGGACAGATGCATGCGTGACGAGAGATCCTAATGAAATAAGAAGAGCCGACCATGTGGTTCTTCCGGGAGTTGGAGCTTTTGGAGACGCTATGCAGAAACTTGAAGAGTATAATCTGACGGGGGTTATTCGTGATGTTGCAAATAGCGGCACCCCGTTTATGGGAATTTGCCTGGGTCTACAGCTGCTTTTTGATTCAAGTGATGAGTCAAAGGGAGTTGAGGGCCTGGGCATTTTGCGTGGAAAGATAAAAAGGATACCTGACAATGGTACGCTCAAAGTACCACAGATTGGCTGGAATAGTTTAAAGTATCCGAATAAAGGAAGATTATTTAACGGTATTGATGAGGGGGCATATGTATATTTTGTTCACTCATATTATCTGGATGCTGATGATAAAGGAATAGTGACAGCTACAACAGAATATGGGACTGTTATTGATGCATCGGTTGAACAGGGGAATGTTTTCGCTTGTCAGTTTCACCCGGAAAAAAGTTCCGATGTTGGAATGGAAATTCTTAAAAACTTCTTGAGTGTTTGACATAATGTAGTTGAGTTCAATGTAGTTATTTAACTGCATTTATTACTTATATGAGATTTTGCTTACAAACAGGTTACTTATTATTTTGATTAAAAGATAAAGGATGACAGATGCTTACTAAAAGAATAATCCCCTGCCTTGATGTAAATAATGGCAGAGTAGTTAAAGGAATAAATTTTGTTCAGCTTCGCGATGCAGGAGACCCTGTTGAAGTAGGAAGGGCCTATTCCGAAGCCGGGGCAGATGAACTTGTGTTTTTAGATATAACAGCAACTTCCGACGCAAGAAATACGGTAGTTGATCTTGTAAGGAAAGTTGCGGAACAAATATTTATTCCATTCACTGTTGGTGGTGGAATAAGAACGGTTGAGGATATGAGAGCCGTTTTGAGAGAAGGCGCTGATAAGGTAGCCGTGAATTCTGCAGCCATTAATAGACCTGAACTTATTTCCGAATCAGCCGAAAAATTCGGATCTCAATGTGTTGTGGTGGCAATTGATGCGAAGAGAAGAGATGACGGTGGCTTTAACGTTTATAAAAACGGTGGAAGAATAGATACAGGACTTGATGCTATACAATGGGCTGTTGAGGCAGAAAAGAGAGGCGCCGGTGAAATATTGCTTACCAGTATGGATGGCGATGGAACAAAAGCAGGTTACGATATTGAACTGACAAGAGCAGTTGCGGATTCGGTTGGTATTCCGGTTATTGCATCGGGTGGTGCCGGAAACTGCGAACATTTTTATGAGGCACTTACAAAGGGTGGTGCGGATGCAGCTCTTGCTGCTTCACTTTTTCATTACAAGGAACTTGAAATAAAGGAAGTAAAGGAGTATCTGCGCAAAAAAAATATACCTGTACGGTTATAGTGTACGACATAACAAAAGGGGACATTCGACTGTTTTAAATAAAGAAAAGTTATGTGGTTGTAGAGGAGGGTGTGATAAAAATGCCAATGATTTCTAACGATTGGCTTCCGGCACTTGAGGAAGAGTTTAAAAAGGATTATTACAAAAAATTATATAAGTTTATTTTAGATGAATATCATTCCAGGGTGGTGTATCCGCCTGCGGATGATATTTTTAATGCATTACATCTCACACCGCTTAAGGATGTTAAGGTTCTTATATTGGGACAGGATCCATATCATGAACCGGGACAGGCACATGGGCTTTCTTTTTCGGTTTTGCCGGGTGAGAGTGCACCACCGTCTTTAGTAAACATTTACGGAGAACTCAAGGACGATCTGGGGTGTTATGTGCCAAATAACGGATATCTTAAAAAGTGGGCTGATCAGGGCGTTTTGTTACTAAATACTGTACTTACAGTAAGAGCACATGCTGCAAATTCACATAAAGGACATGGATGGGAGTATTTTACCGATGCCATAATCAGAGCAGTGAATGAGCAGGACAGACCAATTGTTTTTATGCTATGGGGAAAACCGGCTCAGACAAAAATGTCAATGCTAAGTAACCCGAAGCATTTGATCCTTACGGCGCCTCATCCAAGCCCGCTTTCAGCATACAGAGGCTTTTTCGGATGCAGGCATTTTTCAAAATGCAATGAATTTCTGAAGGCAAACGGAGTTACTCCGATAGACTGGCAGATTGAGAATATTTAAAAATTGTTCAAATAATATTGGACATGCGCACTTTTTCGTGATAACGTAGTAAAGTGTATTTCGATTATTTTTTTAGAACAGGAGAATATTATGAAAAAAGCGTTCGTAACAAAAAATCAGGTAGAAGACATTGCAAAAAAATACCCAACACCGTTTTATTTATATGATGAGAAAGGTATTGTTGATAATGCCAGAGCCGTAAAAAAAGCTTTCGCCTGGAACACTGGATTTCGTGAATATTTTGCTGTAAAAGCGACACCAAATCCGATGATAATGGAACTGTTGATGAAAGAAGGATGCGGATTTGACTGTTCTTCAAAAACAGAATTGATGCTCAGTAAAGCGATTGGAGCATCAGGACATGACATTATGTTTTCATCAAATGATACTCCTGCGGATGAGTTTGTGTATGCTGCTGAAATTGGCGGAATCATTAATTTTGATGATATTACTCATATTGAATTTGCGGAGGAAGCGTTGGGGGGAAAATTGCCCGAGACCATCAGCTGCAGATATAATCCGGGTGGAATTTTCAAAATGAGTAATGGAATTATGGATAACCCCGGTGATTCAAAATACGGAATGACTAAAGAGCAGCTATTTGAAGCGTTTAAGATCCTTAAGGAAAAAGGTGTTAAGCACTTTGGAATTCATGCGTTCCTTGCAAGTAATACTGTAACTAATGAGTATTACCCCACACTTGCAGCACAGCTTTTTGAGCTTGCAGTACAGCTTGAAAAGGAGACAGGTGCTGATATCAGCTTTATAAATCTTTCAGGTGGTGTAGGAATTCCGTATGAGCCTGACAAGGTAGGCAATGATATAGCGGTCATTGGTGAAGGCGTAAGAAAAGAGTATGAGCGTATACTTGTACCTGCAGGTATGGGAGATGTTTCAATTTATACAGAAATGGGACGTTTTATGCTCGGACCTTATGGAGCGCTTGTTACAAAGGCTATTCATGAGAAACATATATATAAGGAGTACATTGGGGTTGATGCATGTGCTGTAAACCTGATGAGACCGGCAATGTATGGTTCATATCACCACATAACTGTGCTTGGAAAAGAAGATGCACCTCTTGATCATGTATATGATGTTACCGGTTCGCTTTGTGAGAACAACGATAAATTTGCTATAGACAGAAAGCTACCGGAGATTGATATGGGAGACTATCTGTTCATTCATGATGCAGGAGCACACGGATTTGCAATGGGATATAACTACAATGGAAAGCTGTGGTGTGCTGAGCTCTTACTGAAAGAGGATGGAAGTGTTACACAGATTAGAAGATCAGAGACTCCCAGGGATTATTTTGCTACATTTGATCAATTACCCATGTATTCCGAGCTTGATAAAATAATGAAGGAATTTGAGTGAACAGATGAATGAGATTGCTGACTTCATAACTGAATGCAGATTGTCCGGCAAAATGAGTCGGAGTACGATCAGCTCATATCAATGTGATCTTAATAAGCTTCAAAATTACTTAAATGAGATTCAGATTACTGAGATAGCAAAGGTTACTGAGAAAGTTTTGAAGAATCATTTAAGTAATTTGGCAAACAAAGGATATTCATCTGCTACTATTGCCAGGAATATAGTGTCAATTAAAGCATTGTTCAAGCATCTGATAAAAGACGGGATAATTGCTATTGATGCTTCTGAAAATCTTGTGGCGCCCAAAGTTGAATTACCTAAGGCTTTGGTTCTTACCAGAAGACAGATAGAAGAGCTTATGCGTATGCCGGATGTGAAAACAGCAAAAGGACAGCGTGACGCGGCTATGCTTGAACTTATGTATGCGACCGGAATAAAAGTTTCTGAGCTTATCAAAGCTAAAGTTTCCGATATTGATATGCAGCTTGGGAATATCGAATGTGTAAATGACAAAAAGGAAAGAATTATACCCTTTGATAAAAGAACAAAAACTGTGCTAATGAGATATTTGCAGGATGGCAGACGACATCTGATAAAACGCACAGATGAAGAACTGCTATTTATCAATTATCAGGGTGAAGCAATGAGCAGGCAAGGAGTATGGAAACTTGTCAAGAGATATGCAGAGCAGGCCGGAATAAAGGTTCCTATTACGCCTGAGGCATTGCGACATAGCTTTGCGGCTCATCTTGTTGAAAGAGGTGCAGATATAGAGGCTGTTCAGATAATGATGGGGCATGTGAGCCCAATTTCCACTGTTCGTTATGCAAGAGAGAACAGGGATTATATTCGGGATGTATATGACAGAACTCACTAGGCATAGAAAACAGAAATCCCCGGATATGTAATATTAAAAACATCGAAGTGATGATTGATTTTAATATTGCATACCCGGGGATTTTTTTATACAAAGAGTTGCATTGCAACTCTTTGCGCACTATTTTAATTCGTAGCTGAGTTTTTATACCTGTTCTGCGATATCGAGAAGAAGACGCTCGGTGTCATTCCAGCCAAGGCAGGGATCTGTAATGGATTTACCGTAAATGCCTTCGCCGATTTTCTGGCAACCTTCCTCAATATAACTTTCTATCATTACGCCCTTAACAAGCTCACTTATATTTTTGTTCTGATTTCTGGAGTGCAGTACTTCCTTAACTATGCGGATCTGCTCCTTGAATTTCTTGCCTGAATTATTGTGGTTTGCATCAATAATTGCAGCAGGATTTTTTATATCACGCTCAGAATAAAGATATGCAAGAAGACTAAGATCTTCGTAGTGATAGTTTGGCTGTGACTGACCATGCTTGTTCTGGGAACCACGAAGCACGCAGTGAGAAAGCGGGTTACCGCTGGTCTTAACTTCATAACCTCTGTATACGAAGGAGTGAGGAAGCTGTGCAGCATATACTGAATTAAGCATTACACTGAGAGTACCGCTGGTTGGATTTTTCATGCCTGCGGGGACACCAAAACCACTTGCTACCATACGATGCTCCTGATCTTCAACAGAACGCGCACCGATGGCAACGTATGAGAGGATATCTTCTACATAACCCCAGTTTTCAGGGTAGAGCATCTCATCGGCAGCAGTCAGACCGGATTCTTCTATAGCCCTTATCTGCATGTGACGCATAGCAATAAGACCTGCACGGAAATCTGTTTTTCCTTCAGGATCAGGCTGAGAGGTGATACCCTTATAGCCTTCACCTGTAGTACGTGGTTTGTTTGTATAAACTCTGGGAACAATGATAAGTTTGTCCTTAACCTTTTCGTTAACTTTGGCAAGTCTTGTAACATAGTCGCAAACTGCGTCCTCATTATCAGCTGAGCAGGGACCTACGATAACAAGAAATTTATCGCTTGTTCCGGTGAGTACATCCGCAATTTCCTTATCCCTGTTTTTCTTTAATTCCGCAAGCTTTTGAGAAAGAGGAAATTCATCTCTTATCTCCTCAGGTGAAGGAAGCTGCTGTATATATTGGAATGACATTATTAAAACCTCCGATGAAGATAAATTTATAGTATTCATGAAACCTACGCACTACACTATACCACGTTAAAGTCTGAAAGTAAACGATGAAATATACTTGATTATTATTATAGCCGCTTTTTGTGCTATAATTCATTAGCATAGTACTGATTTTTGTGTAACGTTTCTGTTTGACAGGCGATATACCGGTACAAAATAGACCCATATTAGTCAGAAAAAACATGGGGGTATATAGCCAAGTACCGTCCAAGAATGCGAAGCGTGATTGGTTAACGGTATTGGCAACAGACCGGTATGAGTCAGATAAAAACTTGCGTTTATAGATGAGGAGGATGTATGAAAGAGGATGCTTTAAGACAATCCAATATTGAACTTTTGAGAATTTTGGCAACGTGTGGGGTTATAATTCTTCATTATAATAGTATAGCAGGTGGTGGGTTCTTTTCTGCACTGGATAAAAGTGTGAATCAGTTTATACTTATTTTTCTTGAATCCATAAGTATATGTGCGGTTAACGTTTTTGTTATTATAACAGGGTTTTTCCTTAGTAAGACAAATATAAGAGATTTTATGAAGCCACTTGGTCTTCTTGCTCAGGTATTTGTTTTTGCTGTACTGGCTTTTGCTATACAGAAAATAATAATGCCCGGTAAAGTGACGATAGATACATTCTTTGAATTTTTATATTCAAGTAACTGGTATGTATATGTATTTGTTGCTCTTTATCTGATTTCGCCTTTTATCAATGTAATGTGGAACGCTTTAAATGCCGCGGGTAAGCGAATACTTCTGGCTTTTTCCGTGTTCCTTTTTTCCATATATCCGACATTTATAGATATTCTGAAGTTTTGGACAGGACGACAACTTAACGGAAGCAGTTCAATAGGACTTGAAGGTTCGCAGGCAGGATATACTATAGTTAACTTTATTTTAATGTACATTATAGGGGCTTTTATTAGAGAGATGTCAGAAGGAGAGATGCCCCAGATGCCAAAGCTTTTGTCAAGATATTTCATATGTTTATGTCTTGACATGGCATGGGCATTTGCAGATGGGATCAGGCAGGGGAAAGAGATATATGAGACAGTGGCATGGAATTACAGCAATCCTTTTGTCATTGCGGAAGCTGCAATTGTGTTTATGATATTCCTGAAACTGAATATTAGATACAATAAGATAATTAACATGTTGGCGGCATCATCATTTACTGTTTACATATTACATTTAAGATTTTTGGGATTGCTTAAAATAGGAAGCTTTGCTAAAGGTAATCCTGTAATAATGATATTACATGCAGCTTTGTGTGTTGCCGGTACTTATCTTATATGCTTTGTGATTAATTATATTTACAAATATCCTGCCGGTTATGTTGCAGAGCGCATTTCTTCAAAATGGAACGATTTCAGAAAATTTTCCATTTGACACACAAAGGTGTTCACAGATTTTGAAAAAAATATCTTATCAGGGGAAAGAATGAAAAGAAAGAATATTACCGTCACTGTAATTATTTCAGTGGCGGTGTTCATTATAGGAACAAAAAATGTTAATGCATATAATGGCACCAAAAAGATAATTCCAATTGAATTGCCTGAGCTTACAGTAAGTGAGGCAATCGTTATTGATGATGACACCGAGGATCTTTTAGAAGAAATAACAGGCTCTGAATGTGATTTTAAATCTGTAACGTCAAAGGAAGATCTGCCATCTTTTTATAGTTCAGATCAGGCAAAGAACAGGGATAATGTAACACCTGTCAGAAATCAGGGAATAACAGCTCTGTGCTGGAATTATGCGGCTATAGGAGCTGTTGAAAGTGACCTTTTGAGCCATCATGAAGAACTTGTGGCAGACGAACTCAATCTCTCTGAAAAGCATGGAGCCTTCTATAATATGCATAAGGCTGAGAAACATGGGGATGGAGGAATAGATAATGATTATCGTGAGTTTGTTTTTGATGAGAAAGATAATTTTCTGAGTAAGTATCAGACGAGTTATCTATCGGTCGGAGGGGTTACAAACTATTCGATGTCATTGTTTACCGCATGGAAAGGACCTGTTAAGGACAGAGATAATAATTCTATTCATGTGATAAAGGGACAGAATGATTTTTATATTCAGAATGCAGATGTTCCTTCGGATGCATACGAAGCTGAATGTCATGTGCAAAATGTTCTGGAAATTCCGGCATCTGCAAAGAACAGAGATGTGATTAAGCAGATGATCATTGAGCATGGTAGTGTTACTGCCAGTGTTTGTGCTGATAATCAGTATTGGACAGGGAAAAAGGTGGCACTTTATGACTACAAAAGCTACGGAAACGGTAATTATGCAGACCATGAGATACTGATTGTTGGATGGAATGATGAATATCCTGCCAAGAATTTTATAACAAAGCCCTCTTCAGACGGAGCATTTATTTGCAAAAACAGCTGGGGAATGAAAAATGGTGCTTCCGGATATTTCTATTTATCATATGAGGATACCATTCTGAATAATAATAATGTTGTCGCATATAATTCGGTACTTCCGGAGGATGATGGCTGGTACGACAATAATTATCAGTATGCGGGGTTTATAACCCATATTACAGATCCGATGGAGGACCGGAAAAACGTTGTATATATGTACGACAAGAACGATGCTCATTACGGAATAACCTTTATACCTGAAAGTGATGAAGAACTGTCAGCAATAGGTTACTTTTCTATGAGTTCCTGTACCAATGATAAGGTATACATTTATGAGGTTCCCAAAGAATATTCTGTCGTACCGGATGTCAAGATGCTTGCAGAAGCGATTGGGCAATCTGATGAAGCTGCTAATGATGGATTGCTTTCAGGTTTTTCGTACATAGATACTGATAAACTCGGAAAGCCTCTTACGACAATAAACTGTAAGGCAATAACCGGTGGGTATCACACGTTTGAATTAAATAAAACATTAGATGTTAAAGCGGGAACAGAATATCTTATTGTTGTCTGCCCTGGACAGAAAACAAAGCTTATCTATGAAAAAGCTATGGATTCTACTACGGGATTTCATAAAGATGAATGGCAGCATACTCTTGGGGCAATACATACAGTAAATACTGCAAGCGGACACAGCTATCTTCAGGATATTACCGGAACAGCGATGGTAAAACAGACAGATAAAGATTTTTTTGTAAAAGCTTACACAAAAGTACAACAAAAAAACTCCCATTAATGGGAGGTGGCCATGCGATGGGGAGTCGCATGGCCATGTTGTATGAAAAAAGTTTTTTGGGGTTCAGAAGATGTTCTTCATCTCTGATGAACTTATAATAAGATAAATTTGTTTCTAAATTATGGCTGTTTTATAAAGTAATACTATTATGTTTATAAACATATAATTTGTAGTCTGTAAACAAGAAATAAAAATTATCGTATTCCCGTAATTAATAAATTAAAAGTTCAGAGTTTAAGCGTGTTTCACTTTCCGGTAGTCTTATCCATTCTTGCAAATTGGATTTGAATGTGCTATATTTTGTGGTAGGAACTAATGTTAAACACAAATTCTGCTAATTTGTATTCATAGGAGGTTTGTAGTGGGGAGAGAAGATAAGACACCTGCAGAGATTCGTACCACGGATAAATTGAAGATTCAGAAGATACTCGGTGAAGCCGGATACGTAGTTGAGATGGGGAATAGTAGTGTACCAACTGTCGTATGTAAGAGGCGAGAGGATATGAGTAAGGATCTGGCCGCTATACGCAAGATTCTTAAGGAACAGCGATACGAAGGAAGCTTTGGAGTAAGAGCTCCTCGTAAGACTGACGAAATGATAACAAGTGAAGAAACTGATAATTCTGAAGTAATGGACGAGATGATACCGGCAGCAGGCTAAGGATAAACAATAAGGAGTTGGCTTTAATAAAGGCAACTCCTTTTTTTATCATATAGTAAATTACTTTGTAATTCCTATATGATAAAAAAGAGCTCAGCTATGGATGCGCATCGGCGCGAAAGGAATATATTGCTTTAAAAAATCGCTCCGCCATGGATATAGCGTATAAAATAAATCAGGTATGGTGAAAAATAATGCCCAAAAAAGTTAAAATATTTGAAAAAATAATTCCTTCATATGTTCCGAATTCAGTTGTGGTTTTCTTTTTCTCGGCTATATCATTTATTACAGGGCCCGTAAAGAAAAAAATACGCAAGTTACATTTGGAGGATAATATAAAGTTCCTATCAGCAGGTAAAACCTGTTTAAAAAGAGATGAATTTATTGAAAATCAGGTTGACTGGGGTAGGGTCAGATTTGGCACCCATAACAAATCAAATATCGCATATTCGGGATGTGAGATAATTGCCACCTATAATGCACTTTGTTCGCTTGGTGACAGAGAAAATGATATGCCATACCTTATAGATTACTATGAAAAAAACGGCATTGCGCTAAAGGGAGGCTTTGGGATCACGCCAAATGCTCCTTACGGCTTTTTCAGGAAACGAGGCTATTGTGTGAAGAAGCTCACGTCCAGAAATCCTCGAAAAATTGATAAACTTGGAGATGATTTTCAGACCTTCATTGCGACCTTTTATTGGAACAGAAATAATATTAAAGAACAGCTGCATACTGTGTGCATAACCAAAAATCAAAATGGATATTTTATCCATAATAATTATTGCAGAGGCAAGAAAGGACAGTTTATAGGGCAGGGACCATATAGCAGTCTTTCGAAAGCAATAGCCGGTCTTTCGCCTAACGCGGCACTTCTTGTTATTATCGGGATACGAAATAACGAAAAAGTAAAACAAAATATCGGGGGACTTATGAAAACTGCCAGAGAACAATTTCCTACTAAATCATCACTGGTCCTGTATTTCCTTAAGGGGAGTGTCATTATGTTTATTTTGGGTGTCATATTCTCTATGACAGTGGCATTTCTTGACATGGTAAATCCTAAGATTATTCAATATACGGTTGATTATCTGATAGGTGACGCGGAATCATCTATGCCCTTTTATATGAAAATGATAATAGGTATTACGGGAGGTAAGGAGTATCTTAAGACACATATTTTTGTAATAGCGTTGGTTGTCGTCGTTATTGCACTTTTATGTGCTGTATTTCGCTATCTGAACAAAATGTTCAATTCCATAGCTGCTGAAAAACTTATCTGCAGAATGAGAGACGTGCTTTTTGAGCATATATGTCATTTACCATTTTCATGGCATTCGGAGAATCATACCGGAGACATTATCCAGCGTTGTACATCGGATGTTGAAACAATAAAAATGTTCTTGTCCGAACAACTGACTTCTCTTTTTAGAATAATGATCATGATTGTGCTGGCAACGTACTTTATGATGCAGATAGACGTAAAGCTGTCATTTATTTCACTGGCATTTATTCCTGTAATTGTTCTGTATTCCTTGTTTTTTCATAATAAAATAGGAACCGCATTTGAAAATGCGGATATTGAGGAGGGCAAACTATCTGCAATTGCGCAGGAAAATCTCACCGGTGTCAGAGTTGTCCGTGCTTTTGGCAGAGAAAAATTTGAGCGTGAGCGTTTCGAATCCAAAAACAGAGATTACACAAAAATGTGGATCAACCTTATGAAACTGCTTGCTGCATTTTGGACTTCGAACGATATGATATCCGGAATGCAGGGAATGACAGTTCTGGTTATGGGATCTATATACTGTGTGAGGGGGAATATAACCGTAGGGGAACTGATTGCTTTTATTTCATATAATGCGATGATCTCATGGCCTGTGCGAATGCTTGGTCGTGTCATTTCAGAAATGAGCAAAGCTGGAGTTTCAATAGACAGACTTAGATACATAATGAACTCTGAGGAAGAATGTGACAAGGAAAGCGCAGTCACACCGCCACTTGATAAGGATATAGAGTTTAATAATGTGAGCTTTTCATATGAAAACGGGTCTGCGGAAATATTAAAGGATATAAGCTTTAAAGTAAAAGCAGGTGAAACGCTTGGAGTTCTTGGTGGAACAGGGTCAGGAAAATCAACACTTATGTATCTTTTGGACAGGTTATATAGCTTGCCTGAGAACAGTGGAAGTATAACTATCGGCGGCGTTGATATAAGAGACATAAAGATGCACTATTTAAGAGAAAATATAGGTCTTGTTCTTCAGGAACCTTTCCTTTTCTCAAGGACACTTTATGAAAATATAGGAATCACTAAAAAATCAGCGAAGATGGAGGATATAAGAAAAGCTGCAAAGATGGCTTCTCTCGATGAAACCATCAGAAACTTTGATGAAGGTTATGACACCTTTGTTGGAGAGAGAGGTGTTACGCTCTCAGGAGGACAGAAGCAAAGAACGGCAATAGCGCAGATGCTGGTATCAGAACCTCCGATTATGATATTTGACGATTCGTTGTCAGCTGTTGATACCGAGACCGATGCAAAGATAAGAACTGCACTTAATAAGCATGTGGGAGGAGCAACGACCATTATTATTTCACACAGAATAACTACACTTATGCACGCAGACCATATAATCGTACTAAGCCACGGTGAACTTGCTGAAGAGGGAAAACACGAAGAACTTCTGGAGAAAAACGGCCTTTATCGCAGGATTTATGACATTCAGCTTCAGGGAGGAGGAGAGGACATTGCCTAAAAAACCAATACCGGAACAAACTAAAGCTACAAGGCTGCCGTTTTTTGGAATTCCAAAGCTTTTTCCTTTTTTAAAACCTTATATTACCAAGATAATAGTTATGATATTTCTTGGGAGTATGGTAAGTCTTGTGGATTCGACAATACCGCTTTTTAACAGATTTGCCATAAACAATTACATTACGGCAGGAACGACTAAGGGAATCGGATATTTTGCACTTGCTTATGCTCTCGTGCTTGTTTTAAAACTGATCATGGATTTTATAAGCGCAAATATGTGCGGAGAAATTGAGATGTCTATTGACAGAGATCTTAGAAATGCAGCATTTAATCATTTACAGGAACTGTCATTTTCATATTTCAATCAGAATAATGTCGGATATATTCATGCCAGAGTTATGAGCGACACGGGTAAGATTGGAGTAATGTGCGCCTGGAGAATGATGGATATTGTCTGGAATGGAAGTTACGTGTTGTTTGTGCTTTTTGTAATGGTGACTATAAACTTCAGGCTTGCGTTGTACATACTTCTTCTTATTCCGGTGGCAGTTGTTCTGGTTGTATATTTTCAGAAACACCTTATAGTTCTTAACAGGCATATAAGAGAACTTAATTCCACTATAACAGGAAATTTCAATGAGGGAATCACGGGTGCGAAAGCGATAAAAACGCTGGTGGTTGAGGATAGGATTCAGAAGGACTTTAAGAAGGACACTGAGAACTACAGGAAAAATGCAGTACATGCGACACATTTTTCAGCTCTGTTTTCTGCTTCGGTGACAATGCTGTCTTCCTGTGCACTTGCTCTTGTTTTGTGGAGAGGTGGTGTTATAACCATGGAAGGCGTTATGGAAATAGGAACGCTTTCCGTATTTCTATCCTATTCGCTGGGGATACTTGAGCCAATACAAAATCTTATTGTGACTTTTTCTGAGCTTATAGCTGTACAGGTCAATGTTGAAAGATTTACAAGACTACTCGAAACAGAATCCGATGTTGCAGATTCGCCCGAGGTTGTTGAGAAATATGGTGAAACCTTTAATCCCAGGAAGGAAAACTGGGAAGAACTTATTGGCGACATTGAGTTTAAAGATGTATCCTTCCATTATCCTGACGGAACGGAATATGTATTGGAACACTTTGACCTAAAGGTTCCACAGGGAACGAATGTAGCTATAGTTGGAGAGACCGGTGCCGGAAAATCAACGCTGGTCAATCTTGTGTGTAGATTTTTTGAGCCAACAAGTGGGGAAGTGTTGATTGACGGACGAAATGCGAAGGAAAGATCGCAGCTCTGGCTCCATAGTAATATTGGCTATGTGCTTCAGACGCCTCACTTGTTTTCGGGAACTGTGCGTGAAAATCTTAAGTATGGAAATCCCGATGCATCCGATGAGGAAATATGGAACGCATTAAGGCTTGTCTCTGCTGACAAAATCGTGGCAAGAATGGAGAACGGACTTGACAGTGATGTGGGTGAAGGCGGAGATATGCTTTCTACCGGTGAAAAACAGCTCCTTTCGTTTGCAAGAGCAATTCTTGCAGATCCGAGAATACTGGTTCTTGATGAAGCAACTTCATCTATAGATACCGTTACGGAAAAAGCCATTCAGGATGCAATTTCAGTTGTGATTAAAGGAAGAACTTCATTTATGATTGCTCACAGGCTATCTACTGTAGTAGATGCTGATATAATTCTTGTCGTAAAAGACGGTAAGATAATAGAGCGGGGAAAACACAAAGAGCTTATGAAAAATATCGGTGGTTATTATCACCAGTTATTCTCACGTCAGTTTGAGGAGATGGAAGCTAAGGCTATTTGACAATTATGGTAAATATCAAAAAAAATCTCAGAGATTCATGCCAATCTCTGAGATTTTTTTCAGTTATGGTTGACAAGCTTTAAGGTGTACTATATTATTCTAAGTGTACTAGTTGATATAGTACACTATAAACAGGAGGAAAACAATGCTGATAGAGATTGATTTCAGAGACAAACGACCCCTGTATGAGCAGATTTCCGGAAGATTGGAGGAACTCATTCTGTGCGGAGTAATAAGTGCGGATGAGGCACTTCCTTCTGTAAGGGCACTTGCGATGGATTTATCAATAAATCCCAATACTATTCAAAAAGCCTATGATGCGCTTGAGCAGAGGGGCTTTTGTTATTCGGTAGCAGGACGGGGGAGATTTGCTGCAGCTGCAGACGAAGTTCTTCCTGCAAAAAAGCAGGAGATACTTGATGAACTCGGTAAGGTAATTGATAAGGCATCAAAGGTTGGATTTACTGAGGAGGAGCTGACAGGTTTTGTTCATGAAAAGCTAATAAGGGGAGGTAAAGTATGATTAAGGCAACAAATCTATCGAAAAGATTTGATGATATACAGGCTATATTCGGAGTGGATCTTACGATAGAGGACGGACAGGTTTTCGGTCTTGTGGGAACAAACGGTGCAGGTAAAAGTACTTTTTTACGAATGGCAGCAGGTATCCTGAAACCTGATACGGGAATGGTCACAATAGATGGAAGACCTGTATATGAAAATCCTGCTATAAAGACAAATATGTTTTATATTTCAGATGATGTGGCCTTTTTTCCTAACACTACACCTATAGAGATGGCAACCTTTTACAGCAAGATATATCCGGAATATAACATGGAAAGATTTCATAGTCTCATGAACAGTTTCGGGCTTGATAAAAACAGGAAGATAAAGACTTTTTCAAAGGGAATGAAAAAGCAGTTGTGGGTAATTCTAGGTATTTCTGCTAATACCGCATACCTGTATTGCGACGAAACCTTCGATGGACTTGATCCTGTAATGAGACAGGCAGTGAAAAGTCTTTTTGTAGGAGATATGGCTTCGAGAAAATTTACACCTGTAATCGCATCTCATAATTTAAGAGAGCTCGAAGATATCTGTGATACGGTAGGACTTCTTCATAAAGGGGGTATTCTGTTATCCAAGAATCTTGACGACGCTAAATCCGATATTCATAAGATACAATGCGTATTTAGAGATGAGGAGAGCAGGAAGCGGATAGAGGAACAGCTTTTTGTACTTACAAGTGAGAACCGCGGAAAGCTGGTTACTATGACAATCCGTGGACAGGAGGATGAAATAAGTGATGCACTTAGGGCAGAGAGTCCGGTTTTTATGGAAATACTGCCATTGTCTCTTGAAGAGATATTTATTAGTGAAACGGGGGTAGAGGGATATGACATCAAGAAAATTATTTGTTGATTTACTTAAAGAAAACTCAAAACGGCGCCTCTGGCCCATCGCATTGTCAGTTGCGGCTAATTTTTTTGCACAGATAGTTTATGCGATGCTGATGTTTGGCCATTACAAATCAAGACTGGAAAACAATGCCACAACAATAACTGATATCAGAATAGATTTTTACAATAATACAGCGGGAATGGGGAATGTTCCGGTTCTGTTAATTGTATGTGCGATGGCATTTATTCTTGCTCTTCAGGGGTATTATTACCTTTTTGATTCAAGGCAGACTGATCTTTATTATTCACTTCCGATAAAAAGGGAGAAATTGTTTGATGTAAACAATCTTTGTGGGATTTTGATATTTGTTGTTCCTTATGCTGTGTGCCATCTGATAACTGTTATCCTTGGCCTTTCTCGAGGGTATGTTACATGGGATACCATTCTTCTGTTTCCGGCATCTGCTCTGGTAGTAATATGCATGTTTATTATGTGCTATGAGCTTTGCTGTCTTGCGTGTGTGCTCACGGGACATGTGGTGGTTGCGACACTTGGATGTGCAGTGTTCTTCTTCATGGGACCTGTTGTAAAAGGTGTTTATGAGATATTAATGGCCACCTTTTTTTCAAGCTATTTTTCTTATAATTCCATCTCCGGGATATTGCTTGCTTATTCACCGATTAAACTGATGACAGATGCGATTGCGGCCTTTCATGGTGATGCAGCGAATGAAATAGCATTTTATACCTTTGATGCAGCGGCATCTATGATAAAAATATTTCTCCTGGCTATTTTTTCATATCTGTTTGCAAGAGTACTGATTGTGAAAAGACCTGCTGAGGCAGCAGGAAAATCCATGGCATTTTATATCACAAAGCCTGTTCTGAAAATATTAGTTTCGGTGACAGGGTCTCTTGGAACAGGAATACTAATGTATTATGTAAGTAACAGCAGGAACCTTGGAATGTTTGTATTTGGCATTGTATGCGGACTTGTTGTGATACATATAGTAATAGAAACAATTTATGAATTTGATTTTAAAGCCTGCTTCAAAAACTATGCCACTCTTATTACAAGTGCGGTAATATCGGCAGCAGTTTTTGCGATTTTTGTATTTGATATTTTTGGATATGAAACCTGGCAGCCTATGCCGTCAAAGGTTGAAAGCGTTGCAATTGGTGATAGCTTTGTGTATTCGGAACTTATAGCTCCATATTCGAAAATAATAGATCAATCTTCAGGGTATACTTACTATGGGGGTAGTTCTTCCGGAACGGAATATGCTCTTCGCAATATGAAGCTTACTGATTTTGAAAATGTCGAAAAGCTTACAAGGAAAGGTGCTGTCAACGCCAGGCAGATACATAAGGAAGGCCTCAAATATCACGAATTTGGTCCGGACTATATATACTATGATAACAATAATTATGATGAGCTTGAATATCCGGACTATGAATTTTTTACTATTCAATGGAATTTGAAGAACGGCAAAAAAGTCAGAAGGAAATATCGCCTGAATTTAAAGGATGAAGAGATCTTTACAGCTTTTACGAATTTATATAACAGCGATGAGTATAAGGTTGGAAAATTCCCGGTGTACGGGATAACAAAGGGAGAAATAAATGCACTAAAAGGCAATACCGTTAAAGGAGATTACGGGAAAACTTTTAGCGATGATGAAATGGCTGAATTCCTAAAAGCTTATTCGGATGATATAAAAGGTCAGACTTATGAAGACCTGGAAAAAGAAAATCCGACGATGATGCTTTATGGCTGTGAAGAAGCCGATGTAAGAGACTACTATTCCTATAATAAATATAATTTTTACATATTCCCTTCTTTTGTAAACACCATAGCCTTTATGGAGAAATACAATATGCCGGTGACATGGTGGGAAGAAAAAGAAAATATAAATTATCTGAAGGTTGAGATGGAACATTGGGATGAAGAGCAGGATGAAAACATACATGCGGAATGGTCAAGCAGAGAAAAATCAGAAATAGATTCAGTAATGGATAATGTTATTCCTACTGAACTGTTCAATGTTTCCGGTGCAGGTTTCTTATCTGATTACTATGAAAAAGGATGGAAGCATGTTGAAGTAGGATTTGATACAGACAGATCTTCATATTCTCAAGATTTTTACCTGATAAATTCGGAAAAACTTCCGGAAAAACTAAAAAACATGTGTTTCCTTGAAAATGGTGATAATGCTTCCGCATACCGAAACGAATCTGAAACCGGAAGCTTAGGATGGATGAAATGTGTAACAAACGGTTAATATAAAATAAATCTAAATTTTTAATAATATTCTGTAAATTCCATACTATAGCTAAATAAATCAGCTAGAATAAAATTGATATGGAAAACTTAGAAGAATATGTTGTTAATAATATAAATAATGCGATAGGGCAAGGCTGGATAAAGGTTTATTTCCAGCCTGTTGTTCGTGCATTGACAGGGCAGCTTTGCGGAATGGAGGCACTTGCAAGGTGGGATGATCCTCACTGGGGCATGCTTGCGCCTTTTAGGTTTGTAAAACCCCTTGAGGACAATAACCTTATTTATAAACTTGATTGTCATATTGTAGAATTGGTTTGCAACACTCTGGGCAGACTTCAGAAGGAAGGCAGACCAATAGTCCCTACATCTATTAATTTTTCCAGATTGGATTTCTTAATGTGCGACATCTTTGCGATAGTTGAGGATGAAGTCGCAAAGAATGATATTCCACGAGACTACATTCATATTGAAATTACTGAAAGTATCTTTGTTTCCGACGAAGGCTTCTTAAATAATGTCATAGAAAAATTCAGAAAAGTCGGTTATGAAATCTGGATGGACGATTTCGGAAGCGGTTATTCATCATTGAATCTTTTGAAGGATTATGATTTTGACCTGCTTAAGATGGATATGAACTTCCTGACATCATTTACTGATAAATCCAAAGCCATTATGCGTTCGACGATCACTATGGCTAAAGACATAGGAATAAAAACTCTTGCGGAAGGAGTAGAGACAGCTGAGCAGTTTCAGTTTTTAAGAGATATTGGTTGTGAGAGAATACAGGGATTCTTTTTTGGAAAACCTGAGCCGATTGAGGATATGCTTGAAAACATGGCAGAAAAGAATATAGCTATTGAGGAGAGACAATGGCGGCATTTTTATGACGTTGCCGGTTTTCATGTAAAGGATACGGATATTCCTCTTGAGATAATAGAAGATGATGGAATGTCTTTCCACACTCTATTTATGAATAAAGCGTATATTGATCAGATACTGCATGATTATACTGTGGAACTTTCTGAAATAGACAGACGTATTTATCATACCGGTTCACCGCTTCTTGAAAAATACAGGGAATTTGCCAATATAATTGAGAACAGTTCGAATATCGAAACTTTTTACTATACTGATAATGGCAATTATCTTAGATTCAGAGCAAAGTGCCTTGTTAAGCAAAAGGGGCATTCTATTATCAAAGGTTCTATAATGAACATTACTCTTGATCAGAACAACACAGAGAGAAATATGCTTGACGCTAAATTGAGAGACATTAATCTTCTGTTTGAAGTGGTAGACCTGATAAATATAGGTGATAACCTGATAGCTCCGCTCCTTGGACGGTTTAAGTATATTACAAATGATTCATATGTATATTCAGACCTGAAAAAAGCAATAAGAATATTCACTGATGAGGCAGTATATTCTCCGGAGAAAAATGATTTCATTAAATTTATGAATCTTGAAACGCTTTTCGAAAGAATAGAGAAGAGCAGCAAGGGATATATTGAGAAAATTTTCAGACTAAAACAGCCGGACGGCTCATATAAAAGAAAAAATACCATTGTGATGATGGTTCCGGGCACAGGAGGAAATGAGTTTCTTGTATGCTATAAGTCTGTTCCTGAGGAAGTGGCAAGAGTGCTGGATGGACTTACGGCATCCGCGCGTTCACTTGTAGATAAGTATCTTGCTGATTCCGGAGCAATATCTTATTCGGAACTTTGGGAAAATATGATATGGGATTCATCAATCAAGTTTTTCTGGAAAGACAGAGAAAGGAGATTTTTAGGTGCAAGCCAGTCATTTCTTGATTTTTATGGATTTAAATCTGTTGAAGAGATAGTCGGAAAAACCGATGAGGATATGGGATGGCATGTCAGCGATGAACCATATAAAAATGACGAGTATGATGTTCTTATTTACGGAAAGAAAATAATTGATGCTCAGGGACAGTGCATAGTAGGTGGGGTTATTCATGATATCACATGCCAGAAGATGCCAATATATCGAAATGGTGAGATAGTCGGACTTGTCGGATTTTTCCAGGATAAAGAGGAAGAACTGTACAGGCTTGAGAACATTGCAATTCCTACCAACATAGATAATATTACGAAACTTATGAATGCTAAAGCACTGATGATATGTCTGCTTGATTATGCAGGTGAATATGCTGAGAAGGGTAAGAACTATGGTATTATCGTGCTTCGCAATGAAAAGTATCAGAGAATCATAAATACCTACGGTAAGGATATTGCAGATAAATATCTGGCTCTGGTGAGTAAGAAAATTACGTCTGTTACAGGACAGAACTGTGCAGTAGGCAGGCTTAAGGAAAGCTATTTCTGCATACTTACCTTTATTAATACCAGGGAAGCATTGGAATACCTTGCCGGCCGAATAAAAGAATCGGTTGAAACGCTTATAGAGATAGATGGGAATAGTATAACTCAAAAAATAAAAACTGCATTTGTGCTAAGAACGGATGAAAACGTGAATGATGAAAAGATATATGAAATGGTACTTAGTAAAATAGAAACTGATTGTTAGAAATCTCTAATAACTTTTATGAATTTTCATACACAATCACATATTGAATGATGTATACAAAATATAACTAATGTGTTATTGTAATATATAATTATAAGTATATTCTGTCATAAGTGACAGATTTTAGGAAAGATCCTTAGTGTGTCTTTACTGCAAAAGGCATGCGAGCAGCCGTTTTATGGTGGGGACCGGAGATAAGGCTGCAGCGCGAAAACGGATTTAACCTTATTCATGGAGGAAGAAAGGAGCGCAAATATGATAGGAGGCATAGGAAGTAACAGTTATAGCAATAATTATTCCTATGGCAAGATTGCAAGCGGTAACAAACTTCCGAGAGCAGCAGATGGTGCAGCTGAACTTGCAATAAGCCAAAAGCTTGAGAAAGAATCCAGAACAGATGGTGTTCAGATCAGAAACGGACAGGATAATGCAAACATACAAAACATTAAGGACGGAGTCCTTGATGGGGTTACCGATTATCTGCAGAGCATGCGCGAAAATGCAGTTTATGCTCAAAATGGAACATTGTCTTCAAGTGAACGAGGTGATATCTCAAATGCTAATTCTCAGCTGCTTAAGGGAATAGGACAGCAGCTGAACTCATCTGAAATGAAGTCCCTTGGGTTGGATAAGCTTGATGTCAATGATATTGATTCGATTGACAATGCATTAAAGAGTGTTAATGATGCAAGAAGTAGTGTTGGAGCTGTAACAAACGGACTTGAACATAACGTAAGCTATAACTCCATTGCAAAGGAGAATCTGCTTAGTGCGCAGAGCAGTATTGCTGATACAGATATAGCACAGGAGATTACAGAGCTTCGAAAGAACCAGACACTCGATGCATATCGTACGCAGATGCAGCGCAAACAGATGGATGATGAACAGCAAAAAAACAATATGAATCTGATGCTTTAAGGCTTAATGCCGGGAAAACCATCTGAATAAACAATTTCATAGTCATTCGTGACAAACAAAACATAAGTATCGGGGATGGACTCAATGAGTTCCATCCCTTTTTCTGTACCCAGTGAAAAGCAGATGGTTGAAAGCGCATCACCGTCAACTGAAGATTCAGAGACAATGGTTGCGCTGTAAATGTTGTTTTTTATAGGAAAACCTGTAGCCGGATCAAGTATATGGTGGTAAATAATTCCGTCTTTTTCAAAAAAACGATCATAGATTCCTGATGTGACAAGAGATCTGTCATTTAAGGAAAGCGTCAGAATAGGCTCATTGCTATTACCGAACGGTTTCTGTATACCGACGCTGAATGAAGATTCGGTTCCCGGTTTTTGACCTACAAGAAGGACATTTCCGCCAAGGTTGATTATTCCGCTGATCGCTCCTTTTTCTTTATAAAATTCTTTTAATTTGTCGGCAATAAATCCTTTAGCAATGCCGCCAAGATCGATCCTTGCTTCCGGGTCTGTTAGTTGTACAAAGTACTTATTATCTGAGCGTGACAGTTTTATGGTTTTGTAATCGACATGGAGAAGAGCATCGTTTAAGGTTTTGTCATCCGGTATGGATTTATCGGAATCCGCATGAAAATTCCAAAGATTTGTAACGATGCCTATGGTGGGATCGAATAATCCGTCTGTAAGGGCTGAATAATATAGAGCTTTTTCTATTAGCTGATAAGTGGAGGAATCGACCTCAACGCTTTTACCGTGCGCATTGTTGATATTCCAAATATCACTGCCTTCTTTCGAAGCTGAGAAAAGATTCTCATAGTGACTGCATTCTGTGAGACAATCGTCAAGAAAATCAGAACATTTTTTTTCAGCATCAGAATTTTTTGTAAAAAAATTTGAATCATCGGAGATAAAATCTTTATTGTAGGCTGTGAGACTGACAACCGTATCAAAGTAGAAACCGACTTTTTGGCTTGTGGAATTATCTGAAGGCTTTGAGCAGCCGGTAATAGAAGAGTGCAAAGAAATTATGAGTAAAATAATTATCGCCCGCAGAAATCTGCGGGCTCTTTTGAATTTTGAAATCATAGTAAAGTCCTTAGTTTGTGTTATCCTGTAAGCTCTATTATCCTGGGAGAAATTTTTACATTTGTATAAATGTCCGCATATTGTGAAGCGGTTAAATCCTCAATATAGTTAAGCATATAATTTCGGTCTATACCGTTTTTCTTCAGTATATCTGCGGCTTTATTGTAGGCTATAGCCGCTTCGTTTTCGGTATCGTATTTTCCAACCACAAAATCACCGTTGACATGAATTACAGTTTTATACTTAATAAATCCGCGTTCGGCATATTGGCGGACACCATGATATCTGTTAAGTATTTCTATATTTTCATATCGAAGATCGTTGGCATTGCCGTTGGCAAAGCGGTAATCGCGACCTTCAACAGCATAGCTTCTTATGCCATATCTGCTGAGAATACTTATCTGTGATCCATAGTCGGCGACAAAAAGATGAGACCCACGTTTCATGATCTTGTGGGATGAATAATAAAACAGGTCGTCTATATCAAATATCAGCATCTGATTGGGTGAGAGGTAGTAGAAAAAATACTTCTTCTCAAGGTAAATAGGGGTCGGAATATAAAGCCCCTTGTCTCTGAAATTGATCAGAACAACGCACTTTTCAAACGGAAGAGACTGTTCCTTCTCATAAGAAGATAAAGTAAAGGAGTTATCCGCCAGTATGTCCTGGGCTTGTGAATACGCATTCCCCGCTGTTTGCGCATTACAAAAAGACCCTAGTGCAATATGCTTCCCCTTAAAGGTTATGGATGCCCTGTAGGACTTAGTTCCATCCTTCAAACTAGTTTCATACACTCCCGTAACTTTACCATTCATTTTAAGTTTACCCCCATAAGCTTAAAACAGCATTCAGTAAGTTGGGTTTATAAATATTTATGTATTTATATGCAATTGTGTGGTATACTTTCTATTCAAAGTATAGTTTTTGATTCTTCATAAGAAAATCATCCAACTACTCATCAGTGAAGAGTTGTCTTTTAACTATTCTATCATATCAACAACAATGCTGAAATAAAAAAATGGAGGAGCCTAAAAACATGAACGTTATGTATTCCAGTACCAGAGGTGATAAGCATAAAGTAACTGCCTCTCAGGCTATTTTACAGGGACTTGCTGCTGACGGAGGACTTTTTGTTCCCGACAGTATTCCGAAGCTTGACAAGAGTCTCTCAGAGCTTAAAGAGATGGATTATCGTGAAACAGCTTATCAGGTTATGAAGCTTTTGCTTTCTGATTTTACGGAGGAAGAGCTAAGATATTGCATTAACCATGCTTACGACTCGAAGTTTGATACAGAAGAAATGGCTCCCATGACAGAAGCGGATGGGGCATTTTTCCTTGAGCTATATCATGGAAAAACAATTGCTTTTAAGGATATGGCACTTTCTATTCTTCCCTATCTTATGACTACTGCAGCTAAGAAAAATGACATCAAAAATGAGATAGTTATTCTTACTGCTACAAGCGGAGATACAGGAAAAGCTGCACTTGCCGGATTTGCAAATGTTCCCGGAACAAGGATCATTGTATTTTACCCTAAGAACGGTGTTTCACCTATTCAGGAAAAACAGATGGTAACCCAGGAAGGTGATAATACTTGTGTTATAGGTATTGAGGGTAATTTTGATGATGCACAGACAGGAGTGAAGAAGATATTTACTGACCATGATTTTGCAAAGGAACTGGATGAGAAGGGATTCCAGTTTTCATCAGCAAATTCTATCAACATAGGCAGACTTGTTCCTCAGATAGTTTATTATGTTTATGCATATACAAGACTTCTTAAAGAAGGAAGAATTGCTGAAGGCGATAAGATAAATGTTGTAGTTCCCACAGGTAACTTCGGAAATATCCTGGCTGCATATTATGCAGGCAAGATGGGACTTCCTATTAAAACATTTATCTGTGCATCAAATTCAAACAAGGTTTTATATGATTTCTTTAAGACAGGTGAATATGATAGAAATCGTGACTTCATACTGACAAGCTCTCCTTCAATGGATATTCTTATTTCATCCAATCTTGAGCGCCTTATTTATCATATAGCAGGTGATGATGCTGCTAAAGATGCTTCCTACATGAAGCAGCTTACCGAGGATGGTAGGTATGTAATCTCGGATTCGATGAGAGAAGAGCTTTCATGCTTCTTCGGTGGATATGCAAACGAAGAAGAAACTGCGGAGGCTATTCGTAATCTATTTAATAACACAGGATATCTTATTGATACTCATACCGCTGTAGCTTCAAGCGTGTATAATAAATATAAAAAAGAAACAGGTGACAAGACCGTAACAGTAATTGCCTCAACGGCAAGCCCGTATAAGTTTACCAGAAGCGTTATGCAGGCTCTTGGCAAAGATGATGCAAGCCTTGATGATTTTCAGCTTGCTGATAAGCTTTCAGAGGTATCCGGCGTAGAGATTCCTGAGGCTGTAACATCAATTCGTGATGCAGCGGTTCGACACAACAAGGTTGTTGCCAAGGATGCTCTTGCTGATGCGGTAAGAGATTTCCTGAAATAAAAAATAATAAATATGCATTGATCAAGGAGGTAGAATGGGAAACAAGGACAACGAGAGAAACATTTACTCAGATAATACACCGGAATTAGTCGATCTCGCTAAGGTTGTTGAAGGCGCTGACAGCATTGATCCGGAACTTTTTACAAAATATGATGTAAAGAGAGGACTTCGTGATTTAAATGGTAAGGGTGTTCTGACCGGTCTTACCAATATCTCCACAATAAATGCGACAAAGGAAGTGAACGGGGAGAGAATTCCCACTGACGGAGAACTTTTTTATCGCGGTATAAATGTAAGGGAAATTGTCCATGGTACAGCCAGTGTATCTAAATATGGCTTTGAAGAAGCGGCATACCTGATTCTGTTTGGAAAGCTTCCGAGCAAGGATGAGCTTCAAGGCTTTACTCAGCTGCTTGGTTTTTACAGATCACTTCCTACAGGCTTTGTCAGAGATATCATTATGAAAGCTCCTAGCCGTGATATGATGAATACATTATCCAGAAGTGTACTTACGTTGTATTCCTATGATAATCATGCAGATGATGTTTCCATGCCTAACGTATTAAGGCAGTCTCTGCAGATGATAAGTCTTTTTCCGCTTCTTGCTATATACGGATATCAGGCATATAACCATTATCATGAGGGAAACAGTCTTTTTATTCATCCTCCGAAGGCTGAACTTTCAACAGCAGAACATATTCTTTATCTGCTGAGGCCTGACAGTAAGTATACGGAGCTTGAAGCAAGACTTCTTGATATTTGTCTTATTTTACATATGGAGCACGGTGGTGGTAATAACTCATCATTTACAACTCATGTTGTAAGCTCTTCAATGACTGATACCTATTCTGTTATAGCAGCAGCTATAGGCTCACTTAAGGGCCCTCGTCATGGTGGCGCAAACATTAAGGTTATTCATATGTTTGATCAGATGGAGAAAGATCTTAAGGATTGGACAGATGAGGAAGAGGTAACAGAATATTTGGGAAAACTTCTTCATAAGGAAGCTTTTGACAAAGCGGGTCTTATTTATGGTGTCGGACATGCTATATATTCAAAATCCGACCCCAGAGCCGTACTTTTGAAGGAATATACAATTCAGCTTGCAAAAGAAAAGGGAATGGAAAAAGAGCTTGCCCTCTACGAAATGGTAGAGAGACTGGCACCGCAGGTAATAAGCAAAGAACGAAAGATGTACAAAGGTGTTAGTATAAATGTCGATTTCTATTCAGGATTTGTTTACAAGATGCTGGAGCTTCCTGAAGAACTTTTTACACCGATGTTTGCGATTGCGCGTATTGTTGGTTGGAGTGCACACCGAATGGAGGAGCTGGCAAATAATAGCAAGATTATTCGTCCGGCATATATGGCAGTAAGTGAAATGCATGATTATATCCCGCTTGACGAAAGATAAGGGATATAATGTATAATAAATTATTAAAGGCAGGAATAAAAAGCCTGCCTTTTTTAATGTGTTTATTTTGTAGAGGAGGAATATAGACAATTATGAATAAAGTGATAAAGAACAGACTCTCTGCACTAAGAGCTAAAATGGCAGCGAATGGCATCGACTATTATCTTATGCCTACATCTGATTATCACAATTCTGAGTATTCAGCTGATTTCTTTAAGGCAAGAGAATATTTCTGCGGGTTTACCGGATCTAACGGAACGCTTGTGGTTTCAAAGGATTGGGCAGGCATGTGGACTGATGGAAGATATTTTATTCAGGCTGAACGCGAGATGAAGGGAACCGGTGTTACACTTTACAAGATGGGTGAAGAAGGTGTTCCAACTATTTCAGAGTATCTTGTCGAAAATATGACCTCAGGAGAGGTCCTTGGATTTGACGGTAAGGTGGTTCCTGCCGCAGAAGGACTTTCGTATGAAAAGAAGCTTAAGAAGAAGCAGATAAAGATAAAGTATGATAAGGATCTTGCAGGAGAAGTATGGGAGGACAGACCGGAGCTTCCCTGCAATCCCATTTTTGTTCTTTCGGATGAACTTTGCGGTAAATCTTTTTCGGAAAAACTTGCTGATATCAGAGAAGTGATGAAAAGAGAGAATGCCCATGCATATCTTCTCTGCAAGCTGGATGATATTTGCTGGCTTACGAATCTGCGCGGTAACGATGTTGAATGTAACCCCGTTATCCTTAGTTATTTATTTATCACGCCTAAAACCGTCAACATGTTTGTTCAGTTTGATGAAGTAAATGATGAGGTTCGTGCTTATTGCGAAAAGAATGGCATTGACCTTATTGCCTACAACAGAATTATAAACTGGCTTGATGAATATGAGTATGAGGGCGTGACTTTGTACGACGAGAGAAACGTCAGCTATTCGGTTTACAGAACTATCAAAGATAACTCTGAGGAAAATGGTGCAACAATTAAAAATATTTTGGATCCTACCGAATTGATGAAGGCTTGCAAGAATGATACGGAGCTTAAGAATATACGTGACGTATATATAAAGGATTCTGCCGTACTTACAAAATTTATTTATTGGGTAAAAAATGAAGTTAAAAATAATGCTGATTTAAATGAGTATACCGCTGCTATGCACCTTGATGGTATGAGAGCAGAGATTCCGGGATTTATTGAGCTTTCATTCCCGACTATAAGTGCATATAAGGACAATGCAGCTATGATGCACTATGAAGCGACTGAAGAATCTAATGCAAAGCTTAAACCTGAGAGTTTTCTGCTTGTCGACTCAGGCGGAACATATATGGGAGGAACAACAGATGTTACAAGAACGATAGTGCTGGGACCTCTTACAGAAGATGAAAGAAAGCATTATACACTTACCTGTGTCGGTATGCTTCAGCTTGCAAATGCACATTTCCTTGAGGGCTGTAATGGACGTAATCTTGATATCCTTGCAAGACAACCTCTCTGGAATATCGGTATTGATTATAAGTGTGGAACGGGCCATGGCATCGGATATATTTTAAATGTCCATGAGGGACCACACAGTATTAGATGGAAGTCGAGATCCGTTGAGGATGAGGCTGCTCTCAAGGTTGGCATGATAATGTCAGACGAACCCGGAGTTTATAAAGAAGGTGAGCATGGTATAAGAATTGAAAATATTCTTGAAGTGGTAAATGGTGAAAAAAACAGTGACGGTCAGTTCCTTGAGTTCAGACATCTCACATATGTTCCGCTTGACCGCGATGCTATCGATACAAAGTATTTACAGCCAAGAGAAATGGAAGCGATCAATGAATATCATAAGCTTGTTTATAATACTATTGAACCTTTGATCGAAGAGCCGGAAATAAAGGAGTGGCTTAAAGAGGCTACTAAACCCTTATGATAATCGCAGCCTGGTACCTTTCAAATATTAATTTCAATTAGAAACGAAAGAAATGCAGATTTTATGCGCTTTCTTCATATATAATTAATAATTTTTAAGGGAAAATCTATTGATTTAGGATTTATGAAGGTTATAATATAATTAAAGAACTGCAAGAGAGCAGTTTATATCGAGCCTCGTGCTCGCCTGGGATGCTCGACAACTCCGGTGTAATTTGAACCTACAGTTACTTTAAACGGGACACTTAGATTGCGTGTTCAGCTGTCACGCCTCCGGCCCTGCACATGTGCAGACAAGCTATGGGAGAGGAAGACTAATGACAAAGCTGCGGTAACCCACCTGGCGTTTGCTAGGAGTCAAATAACCGGAACCGGCATTCTCGGGATTTTTTATAACAGCCTTAGGGCTGTTTTTTTTAACATTATTGGGAACTTACTTCGTAATTCCGATATTAAGCTAAACTAAGGCTCGTATTTTGTGAATTTTTTCTTAAATAATTGTCTATACTTTTTTGGGATGATATAATGAATTTACAGACAAAAATTCACGAAAAACGAAAGAGTCCGAAAGGAGTAATCAGATGTTAGCTTCGTTAATCCCGCTTTTTGATGATGAGATGAGAGTTTGCGCGTACTCTGTTTTTGCACAGAGAGATAATCATTTGATGAATCCGCATCTCATGGGAACTGGGTTCCTTGATAACGTTGTCAATATTGTAGGACTTGATATTGTAGACAGTATAGGCCCTAATGTCCTTTCCGGGGGAAAGGAAGTTTTCGTTGAAATTAACAATATTTCACTGTTTGCAAATATAGAAGAGCAGTGCAAAGCTCCAAGAAAACTGATAGTACTCCTTCTTGATGCGTCTGTTTTACCTGAAGAACCTTATCTTACAAGACTTTGGGATTTAAGAGGACAGGGATATAAGATTGCGATAAGAAAACTTGCAGGTAATCAATTTGAGACCTACAGACCGATTTTGGAAATGTGTGATTATATCCTGCTTGATCACAGAAAAATTAATATAAGAAGTGCCAGAATATATTTTGAAAATGCATATCCGGATATCAAGCTGTGTGCAGTTGGTGTTGACAGCAAAGAAGATTATGAAAGACTTACTTCGGATGGAGCTTATGATCTGTATGAAGGCAACTTCTTCCGTGTGCCCGTGGAGGACTCTGAGAAGACTGTAACACCCTTAAAGGTTACTTATATAGAGCTATTGAATGTTGTAAATAATCCTGATTTTGATCTTCAGCAGGCTGCGGATGTAATAGGAAAGGATCCCGCTCTTGTTATTTCAATGCTTGAGATGGTAAATCATCTTACTATTAATTCAGAGATAACATCAGTAAGACATGCAGCAGCAATGCTCGGACAAAAAGAACTAAAGAGATGGATAAATACAGCGGTTACCAAGGAGCTCTGTGCTGATAAGCCAAGTGAGATTATGCGTATCTCAATGGTTAGAGCAAAATTTGCGGAGAACCTTGCAGAATGCTTTGAAATAAAAGGACTTTCAGCAGAATTGTTCCTTGCCGGTCTGTTCTCACTGCTTGATATAATGCTGGATCAGACACTTGAGCAATCACTGAAGCTTGTTCATGTTTCAAAGAAAATAGAAGATGCTCTTCTTAAACACAGCGGTGATCTATGGCCTGTTTTACAGTTCATGTTTGAGTATGAAAATGCTTCCTGGCAGGAGGTATCAAGGCTTATGATCATGGAAAATGTGGAAATGGACGATGTATATAAGGCTTATACCGGTGCACTTAAATGGTACAGAGATCTGATTGATCCTGTGTGATATTTATACACCTTAAGTTTTAAAGAATGCCTGATTTCCTGAGAAACACAATATCATAATTTAAGCTGATGTATAAAAATGCGTCAGCTTTCTTTTTTTTATTTAATATTTGTTGTATAATCTTTGCAGTTTAAAAACGAAGTGAGGAGTCTATTATGATTAAAGATTACAAGGAGATGAATAAGCAGGAGCTTGAAAAAGAGCTTGCTAACTTAAAAGCTGAGTATAAGAGATACCAGGCTATGGATCTTTCTCTTAATATGGCAAGAGGAAAGCCGTGCCATGAACAGCTTGATATTTCTATGGGAATGATGGATGCGCTTAATTCGGAGGCTGATCTTTCATGTGAAGACGGTACGGATTGCCGTAATTATGGTGTACTTGATGGTATCCACGAGGCTAAAGTCCTTATTGGTGCCATGATGGAGAACAAGCCTGAAAACATCATTATTTATGGAAATTCATCCCTCAACGTTATGTATGATACGGTTTCCAGAGCTTATACACACGGAATTATGGGTAATACACCCTGGTGTAAGCTTGATAAGGTTAAGTTCCTCTGCCCTGTACCCGGATATGACAGACATTTTGCCATAACCGAATACTTTGGCATAGAGATGATTCCGGTTCAGATGACTCCCAATGGCCCTGACATGGATGTGGTTGAAAAACTGGTTTCCGAGGATGAAAGTATTAAGGGTATCTGGTGTGTTCCGAAGTATTCAAATCCTCAGGGATACTCTTATTCAGACGAGACAGTAAGAAGATTTGCGAGACTTCGTCCGGCAGCAAGAGACTTTAGGATTTTCTGGGATAATGCATATGGAATCCATCATCTCTACGATGATGATCAGGATTATCTTATTGAGATACTTGAGGAATGTAAAAAAGCAGGAAGTCCTGATATGGTTTATAAATTTTCATCAACTTCCAAGATTACATTCCCCGGAAGTGGTATAGCAGCTATAGCAACTTCACTTAATAATCTTGAAGAAATCAAGGCTCAGCTATCACATCAGACTATCGGACATGATAAAGTTAACCAACTTCGTCATGTGAGATTCTTTGGCGATATTAACGGCATGAAGGAACATATGAGAAAGCATGCTGATATTATAAGACCTAAGTTTGAGGCAGTTTTAGAGATTCTTGACAGAGATCTTGCACCATATAATATCGGTGAATGGACAAGACCTAAGGGAGGATATTTCATCAGCTTTGATGCACCCGAGGGTTGTGCGAAGGCAATTGTTGACAGAGCTAAAAAGGCAGGTGTTACAATGACCGGTGCAGGTGCAACCTTCCCTTATAAGAAGGATCCTAAGGATAGTAATATCAGAATTGCTCCTACATATCCGTCACTTGCAGATCTTAGGACAGCAATGGAGATATTTACGGTTTGCGTAAAACTTGTATATGCAAGTAAACTTCTCAGTGCTATGGACGAAAATGCAACAACTGAGACAGCTTAAAAGCATGAAAAATAAAAGGATTTAATCATATGGCAAAGGGTTTTCCTCCAATAAGTAAGGAAGATATGAAGGAAAGGGGCATTGAACAGCTTGATTTTGTCTATGTGTGCGGTGATGCATATGTTGATCATTCAAGCTTTGGTGCTGCCATTATAACAAGAACACTTGAGGCTCACGGATATAGCGTGGGCCTTATTTGTCAGCCTGATTATCGAGACGAAAACAGCGTAGCGATTCTTGGAACACCAAAACTTGGATTTCTTGTTTCTGCAGGGAATATGGATTCTATGGTAAACCATTATACTGTTGCGGGGAAGCGTAGAAAGACAGATGCTTACAGTCCCGGTGGGGAGATGGGGAGACGTCCCGATTATGCAACAATAGTATATTGTAACCTTATACGTAAACTGTATAAGCACAATCCCATTATTATAGGTGGTATAGAAGGAAGTCTTCGTCGCTTGGGACATTATGACTATTGGTCTAATAAGGTCAGACGCTCCATACTTCTTGATTCCGGTGCGGACTTAATATCTTATGGTATGGGAGAGATAAGCATTGTTGAAATAGCCGATGCACTCTCATCCGGACTTGATGTAGCAGACATTACATACATAAACGGCACGGTTTACAAAACAAGGAATGAAGAAAATATCTATGAAGCAATAAAACTGCCTTCATTTGAAGAAATAAAATCCGATAAGAGGAAGTATGCTGAGAGCTTTCAGATCCAATATAAAAACACGGATCCTTTTTACGGAAAACGTTTATATGAGACCTATGATAAAAGCCTTTTTGTAGTTCAGAATCCGCCATCAAGACCTCTGACTCAGCAGGAATTTGATGATGTTTACGAAAGAGAGTATATGAGAGCATGGCATCCTGTTTATGATGCTGCGGGCGGAATACCTGCGTTTAATGAGATAAAGTATTCCATCACTTCTAACAGGGGATGCTTTGGAGAATGTAATTTTTGTGCATTAACTTTTCATCAGGGCAGAATTATTCAAAGTAGAAGTCATGAATCTATTATTCGTGAGGCTGAAATTTTTACCGGTGAAAAGGAATTTAAAGGATACATACATGATGTAGGCGGGCCTACAGCGCAGTTTAGAAAACCTGCATGTAAGAAACAGATGAAATTCGGAGCATGTCCTGATAAAAAATGCCTTCATCCGGAAGTGTGCAAAAATATGGATGTTGATCATAGAGATTACCTTAACCTTCTGAAAAAGCTCAGGGCTCTTCCCGGAGTAAAAAAGGTATTTGTTCGTTCGGGAATAAGGTTTGATTATCTTTTGGCAGATAAGGATGATACTTTTTTAAAGGAGCTTTGCCTCCACCATATAAGCGGACAGCTTCGAGTTGCACCTGAACATATTTCAGATAATGTTCTTGATAAAATGGGTAAACCAAAAGTAAAGGTTTATGATCGCTTTATAGAAAAATTTGAGAGAATAAATAAGCAGATAGGGATGCAGCAATATGCTGTTCCTTATCTTATGTCTTCGCATCCCGGCAGCACACTTAAAGATGCTATTGCTCTTGCGGAGTATCTTTGCAAACATAAACTAAGTCCCGAACAGGTTCAGGATTTTTATCCCACTCCGGGAACGGTTTCTACCTGCATGTACTATACAGGAATAGATCCACTTTCAATGGAACCGGTTTATGTTGCAAGAGACCCACATGAGAAAGCGATGCAGAGAGCTCTTATACAGTTCAGGCGTCCTGAAAATTATGAACTTGTAAAAGAAGCACTTTTACGGGAACATAGGGAAGATTTAATAGGGTTTGGACCTCAGTTCCTGATACCTCCAAGGAAACCATCTTCTAAGGAGGATTATAAAGGTAAAGGGAAATCATCCAAAGAGAATTTTAAAAATCAGGGTAAAGTCTCTAAATTGAATTACAGGGGGAAAGGAAAGAATTCGAAAACAAAAAAAAGACATTAAATATGTCTTTAGGGAGGAGGAGCTGTCAGATGGGGAATCTGACAGCTCTGGTATGAAAAAAGTTTTGTTGGGGGAGTCAGAAGTCTTCACTTCTGATAAGTTTATGATAGTCTTTATTTTTGTCTAAAGTATGTACGAAGCCTAAAAGAAACATAAGATTTATAAGGAAAGTTTTAAGTAAATATTATAAAATCATAAACTATAAGATAATGTAAAATATATCGTTAAATATGATTATGTTAAAACGATAGCATGTTTGAAATTGTTTTTTTGACATATATAATGATGGAAGGGGCAAAAGTAAATTTGGCCACATTTTTACTAATGTCTGAGCAGGTATATTTAGCGGTGACTGAATGGAGATTATAATGAGTAAAGACCTTTGCGGGGAAAATAATCATTCACATAAACATGGTGGAGAGCATAGTGATTCATTGATTCATAAGCATGCACACTATCATTCACCTGCTGAAAAAAAGAAGCAGATCAACAGACTCAGCAAAGCTATTGGTCATCTTAATCATGTTAAAGCCATGATAGAAGATGATGAAGACTGTGCGGATGTTCTAATGCAGCTGTCAGCAGTAAATTCTGCCCTTAAAAGCCTCGGTAAAGAAATAATAAATGAACATATGACCCATTGCATAATTCATGCTATAGAAGATGGAGATATTACTGCGGTAGAGGAATTCCAAAAGGCAGTACAAAAATTTATTTAGGGGCATAACATGGTAACAGTATCGGTAGCAGACCGGTATAAGTCAGATTAAAAAATGTTTTTTACAGATGAGGAATTTATGAGTAAAACAGCACTTATTGCCATGAGTGGCGGAGTAGACAGCAGTGTTGCTGCTGAGCTTATGAATGAAAAAGGGTTTTCGTGTATTGGATGTACCATGAGATTATATGAGAATGATATGATCGGTGAAGATCTTTTTGGAACCTGTTGCAGTAAAAAAGATACGGATGATGCAAGAGCGGTTACAGAGAAAATTGGTATTCCATATCATATTTTTCATTATGAAAAGGAATTTATAGACAATGTTATTGAACCCTTTGTATGTAGTTATGAGAGGGGGGAGACTCCTAATCCATGTATAAGATGCAACAAGTATCTTAAGTTTGACATTCTTTATAAAAAAGCTAAAGAACTATCCTGTGATTATATAGTAACCGGTCATTATGCGAGGATAGAGGAGAAAGACGGACACTTTTATCTGAAAAAAGCAGCTGATCTAAATAAGGATCAAAGTTATGTACTCTATGATCTGACTGAGGAACAGCTTTCACATACTATGTTTCCTTTAGGGGAATTTACAAAGAGTGAAGCAAGGCAGATCGCGGAAAAAAATGAATTTGTTACATCTCATAAGAGCGATTCTCAGGATATCTGTTTTGTACCGGATGGTGATTATGCCGGAATGATCAAACGATATAGAGGGAAAGAGTATCCGGGTGGAGACATAGTTGACAAGGAAGGAAATGTACTTGGTCATCATAAGGGTATAATAAACTACACTATAGGACAAAGAAGAGGACTTGGGGTTCCTGCAGACAGAAGACTTTATGTGACAGAGCTTGATATTGAGAATAATAAAGTGGTCTTATCGGATAATGAGGACTTATTCAGGCGTGAAGCTATTGTAAGGGATTTCCATTGGATAACAGGACAAATGCCTAAAGGCGATATAAGGTGCAGCGCAAAGATAAGATATAAGCATAAAGAGCAGCCTGCTACCGTAACGCTTCCAAAAGAAGAGGGAGGTATTGCCAGAATACTTTTTGATGAACCGCAACGAGCAATAACAAAAGGACAGTCAGCTGTGCTCTATGATGGGGATATAGTGCTTGGTGGTGGTATAATAACAGGCTAAAGGAAACAAAAAGAGCTCTGATGACAATCAAATAAGTTCAATAAAGCTGTGAAGAAGCCTTCCAGTAAAGCCCCAGATTACCGGTTCTGCTTTTTCATAAATCCACATATCATAGTGCTGGGTGTGCCAGGGATAAGTATTTTTTCCGCCGGTTACTTTCTCATAGGGGAAGTTTTCCGGCGGTATTGTTTTTTTCTGCATGTTATATCTGACTGCCGGATTATTCTTGAAAAAAGATATAGGATATGTGAATACTTTCTCTACTTCAGAAGGTGAAAATGTCATTTCATAATTTTTCAAAAGACCAACATACGGAAAAACAAGTGCACCCGTAGGTCCCATAAGAGGAGTGAGGTCTGTAAGTATTTCAAGCCGGGGAAGTGTGTCACAATTGCAGGTAAAACTGTCATTTACATTGCTGTTATTGGTAACCTTGGCAGGTGCGAGTAATAATTCTTCGCAAAGCTCTCTTATGGCAGCAGCTTTTGGCGTCTCATTTGCTTCGATCCGGCCTCCGGGAAAGCATACTTCTCCCGGCTGGAATCCAAGATTTTTTGAGCGCTGTTCGAAAAGTATATGGAATTCTCCGGATATTTCAAGCAGAGGAATCACTACAGCAGAACTCTTTGCAGGAATTTTAGAAAGAGTATTAAGTTTTTGGAGATTGTTAAATAAATCATTCATTTTCATAATTTTTATTATAAATCACTATTAGATTGTTTCAAATAGGATGAATACATATAATGATATAAGGGTAAAAAGTATGTTGTAGTTAATAAAAATGCTTAAAGGAGTTTTTACATCATGGAAAGAAATAAGACTATAATCAGAACCAGTATTATCGGAATAGTAGCTAATATCCTACTTGCGGGATTTAAAACCTTTGTTGGGGTAATATCGGGATCTATCGCGATTGTCCTTGATGCGGTTAATAATCTTAGTGATGCGCTCTCGTCAGTAATTACGATTATTGGAACGAAGCTCGCAGGTAAAGAGCCGGATAAGAAACACCCGCTTGGGTATGGAAGGATAGAGTACCTTAGTGCTGCATTGATATCCGTAATCGTTTTGTACGCCGGTACAACTTCTTTTGTTGAGTCGATAAAGAAAATCATAAATCCGGAGAAGCCATCCTATCAGATATCATCACTTATTATCGTTGCTGTAGCAATTGTTGTAAAAATTGTCCTTGGTACATATGTTAAGAATGTAGGTGAAAGAGTAAATTCCGAATCGCTTGTTGCATCGGGAGAAGACGCTAAGCTTGATTCTGTAATATCTGCTTCGACATTGGCAGCAGCTATTATTTTTATGTTTTTCGGAATCAGCCTTGAAGCATGGCTTGGTGCAGTTATTTCTGTTGTGATAATAAAAGCCGGCCTTGAAATGCTGCGTGATAATCTTTCTCTGATATTGGGAGAAAGAGTGGACCTTGAGCTTTCAAGTGAGATAAAAAAGACTATAGCGTCATTTCCGGAGGTGCAGGGAGCATATGATCTTCTTTTGCATAACTACGGACCGGACAGATATATAGGTTCTGTGCATATTGAGGTTCCTGAGAATATTACAATATACAGACTTGACCAGCTTCAGAGAGAAATAGCTGCTCTTGTCTATAAAAAGCATGCTGTGGTAATAGAGGGCATTAGTATTTATTCACAGAATTCTGACACTTCGGCTGCAGGAAAACTAAGAAATTCCATAGCGGGAAACATTATTTCCAAGCATGAGAACGTTAAGCAGATTCACGGCTTTTATCTTGACGAAGTTAAAAATATAGTTGCCTTTGATATTGTTGTTTCATTTAAAGAATCAGATAAGCAAAAACTCCATGACGAAATCATTGCAGAACTTAAGGCACTTTATCCTCAATATGAGTACAGGATAAATCTTGACAGAGACTTCAGCGATTAAAGATCAGACAAAGGAATTGGCAGGTTCTTCAAGAAAATTATAAAAAAAGCATAAATTTGATATAACCTTTTTCTAAAAATCAATAGGATATTCTTACCGATTAGATTTTTGGAAGGAGAAGGACATGATCAAAAAACAATGGGGAAGGATGCTTGCAGCGGCAATGGCAGCAACCTTAACAGTAACAAGTGTTCCATTTTCAGTTCACGCAGAGGAGAGCGAAGGAACTGAAGGTGTGACACAAACCACCAATTCTGATGAAGGATATAATCTGGTATGGCACGATGAATTCGATGGTAATTCATTAAACACGGATTATTGGAATGTGGAACAGCACGAGCCGGGTTGGGTTAATGCTGAGCTTCAGAGATACACTGCACTTGATGAAGGCAACATTAAGGTAGAGGGTGGATCACTTCATATCATCCCTAAATATACAGGCTATGAGGAAACATCAGAAGAAACTACTGAGAATAATAATGAAGCAGAACCTCAGCATATAACAACTGAGTTTACTGCGGGTGGTGATACATCAACTGCTCAAATACAGGTTAACTTTGGATTGATCGGGGATGTAGATGAAGAGTCAGCTAAGGCAAATGCAGAGGTTGTTTTATCAAATCTTGCATTTGTTGATACGACTGAAGGTGTTGATATCCTTAAGGGTGGAGTATCTGACGGGAACGTTAAAGACCCGGCTGAATGGAACTTTGGTACGAATGAAGATGGTAAAGCATCATTAGATAGTGCAGATGGAGTATACAAAATTAAAATTGATAATTCCGGTTCTGTTAATTATGCTATACAGCTTCTTACCGGTGATATCAATTTGATTGCAGGTCATACCTATCAGTTTTCAATGGATGCTACATCTGATATGAACAGAGCAACAGAAGTAAGCGTACTTGATCCGGCAGCAGGCTATAAATGGTATGGCGGAGGAAAATATGTAATAAACGGAAGTGGTAAGAACACAACACCGGCTACCGGAAAAGGGGAGATAACTTCCGGAAGAATTACAACTCAGAATAAATACGATTTTACATACGGTCGTTTTGAAGCAAGAGCAAAAGTACCTGAAGGAAAAGGATTCCTTCCTGCTTTTTGGCTTATGGCTACTGATGAAGGACTTTATGGACAGTGGCCGAAGTGTGGAGAAATTGACATTATGGAAGTTATGGGACAGGATACAACAAAGTCCTATCACACAATCCATTATGGCTACGATTCTTCCAGCGGACACAGAGAAAATCAAGACTCAAAGGTACTTAATGATGGTAGCTTTTCAGATGATTATCATGTTTTCAGAGCTGATTGGGAACCCGGTCTGATTACCTGGTATGTTGATGATGAGAAGGTTTTTGAAACCAGGGATTGGTATACAGGTACCGATGACGATAATCAGAAGACATATCCTGCACCGTTTGATCAGAACTTCTACATCATTCTGAACCTTGCGGTAGGCGGCAGCTGGGTAGGATATCCTGACAATAACAGTGATATTAACGGTAAGGAATTTGAAGTTGATTATGTAAGAGTATATCAGAAGGATGAAGGTGCTTACACGGAAGGTGAAGCAACTGCGCAGCGCCCAGAGAAGCCCGCTGTACAGTACAGAGAAGCAGATGATAAAGGAAATTATGTAGTTAACGGTGATTTTGCAGCAGATATTGCAGCTGAGGGATCGGATGAATCCAAGGATAACTGGGTTCTCCATCTTGAATCTGATTCAAAGGAGTCTTCTTCAAATGTAAGCAATAACCAGATAACACTTACTCCTTCTGCAGTAGGAAGTGTAAATCACAGTGTACAGCTTAAGCAGACGAATATTCCTATGTATAAAGGCTGGGAGTATGAGCTTTCATTTGATGCATGTGCTACAGAGGAAAGGTCGATCATTGTTGATATCGAAGGTCCCGATCACGGTTGGGAAAGATATATGCAGGATACTACTGTTAAGCTTGGAACTAAGATGCAGTCTTATACCCTTGATTTCACGATGGATAAAAAGACGGATGCAAACGGTTCTCTTGAGTTCAATCTTGGTAAGCAGGGATCAACAGCTCCTGTTACCATAAAGAATGTCAGACTAATTCATAAGTCAGGCGAAGAGGCTTCAAATGTCACTGAAAAAGAAATCCGTCCTGACGGAAACTATGTATACAACGGTTCCTTTGATCAGGGTGATAAGAGACTTGGTTATTGGGAATTTGATGAAGAAGATGCTGATAGCATTTCTGTAACGAATGTAAAGAACAAGAGAGAGCTTATGGTTAAGGTTGAGGTTCCGGAAGGAGCTTCAGAGGCTAATCCTGTAACAATTTCACAGTCTGAACTTGCACCCCTTGTAAAAGGTCAGTATGAACTTAGCTTTAATGCATATCATGAGGGCGGAGAAGCAGACGGAATGACAGTAAAGGTTGTCGGTGATGAATTTACACCTTCTCTTACAACTGAGAAGACAAGCTTTAGCAAGGTTGTAACACTTGAAAATAACCTCACAAGAGAAGAATCAAATATTGAGTTTTCATTTACAAAACCCGGTACCTATTATCTTGATGATGTATTTTTGACAGAAAAAGCAATCCTTAAAAACGGTTCATTTGATGCGGGAACTGCAGGGTTTACTCCGTACATTTATGATACTGTTAAGGCATCCTATGTAGTTGACAATATGAATGGCAATGATAATACATTTGCTATCACAATTGACGATACAATGGCTGATGATGCAGGCAATGATTGGTATGTACAGCTTAATCAGGATGGTCTGACAATTGAAGAAGGCAAATATTACTATATTGCGTTTAAGGCAAAGTCCAGCATCGACAGAAAGATAAAATATTGCCTCCAGCAATTTGAAGGTACTTGGGCAAACTATAGTGGAACAGGTGAAGTTGAGATCGGAAATGAGTGGAAGGAATTTTCACATGCATTCCAGATGACAAATCCTACAGATACAAAGACCAGATTCAATATAACAATGGGATCAGTTGGCGGCACAAGAATTACTCAGAAGCATGATGTTTATATTGATGACATTCAGGTAATTGAACTTAGTAAGGAAGAATTTGATAAATTAATCGGTAATAAACAGGAAGAACCTTCTGAGAATCCTTCAGAGAAGCCGGGCGAAACTCCGGAAGTAACACCTGAGCCCAAACCTGAAGTAACTCCCGAACCAAAGCCTGAAGTTAAACCTGAGCCCAAGCCCGAAGTGACACCTGAGGTAACTCCTGAGGTAACTCCTGAACAGAAGTCTGAAGTATCAAAAGAGGCAGACCCTGAAGTTAAACCTGAGGTGAAGCCTGAGACAAAACCTGAGGTAAAGCCTGAAGTAACACCTGAAGTTAAGCCTGAAACAAAGCCTGAAGAAATGAATAAAAATACTGACGAAACCAAAGAGTCTGCTAAAGTTGAAAATGAAAAAGCAGAACCTGTAAAGGCTGAGTCAAAAATGAATAATAATGGCAAGGCAGAGAAAGGTGAAGTAAAGGTTACCAAGAATAATATTTACCAGGTAACAGGCAAGAAGAAAGCCAGCTATAAGGCTAATCCCGATTCAACAAAGACGAGCCACTCTGTTCCCTCAAGTGCAGTAGTTGATGGAACAAAGGTTAAGATTACTACGGTTGATAAGTCTGCGTTCAAGGATAACACAAATGTAAAGAAAGTTACTCTTGGAAAAAATATTACAACTATTGATGAAGAAGCATTTGCAGGATGCACAAATTTGAAGAAAATAGTTGTGAAGTGTAACAAGCTTAAGAAAGTAAAAAAGAATGCATTCAATAACTGCAAATTCGATAAGAACTTTAAGGTTGTTATCTATGCAAAGAGTGAAAAAGCTTTCAAAAAGGCTGTTAAACTCTTTAAGAAGGCAGGATTACAGGACGTTACTTTCGTTCGAAAAGATGCATAAATTCATGATTTCCCTCATAAATTCTTAAAAATGAAAAAGCTGACGGAGATATCTGTTGATATCTCTGTCGGCTTTTTTTATATAGAAAAAACATTTTTATTTCCAGGTTGTTCCGTAGTAAGTCTCTCTGTATTTTTTAGGTGTCATTCCTGTTTCTTCAAAAAAGAGCTTGCTGAAATGACTCTGAGATGAAAAAGACAGATAATTTGATATTTCAATTATGGAGTAATCACTAAAACGAAGCAGGTTCTTAGCTTTATCAAGTTTTATGTTTCTTATGTAATCACTCGGGGAAATGCCAAGCTCTTCTTTAAACATCCTTGAAATGTGGCTTGTTGAAGTCTTTAAATGTTCTGCCAGATCATCAATTGTTATGCGATCGTTAACATGAGCATATATGTAATTTAAGCATTCGTTGGCTGTTCGTGAAAGACCGGCATTTTGGCGAAGATCCTTCATTCGTACCGTATAATCCATAACCATTTTTGAATGAAGATCGGAGAGAGCATCTATCGTTTTTATGTCATCCAGTTTTTGAATGTAAAAATCACTTAATCTGAAAGCACGCTCCATCTCCATGCCTTTTTCAGTACATATTCTGGTAATAAGTGCAACACTTACAACAAAATGATACTTCAGATTCTGCAGAGGGTCTCTTGATAGTGTACCGGTTCCGTTTGAATCAAGGAATCTGTGTTGATCAATGTTGTCCTGTACAGCTTCCGTATTTCCGCTTGCCACATATTGATAAAACATGTACTCATCATTTTGCTGTCTGTGAGTCATATCATTTTCGGATAAGAGTATCTCATTTTCTTCCCAGTCTTTGAAAGTATTCATGGCGTTCCTTTTCACTGATAAGTTTTTAGAAAAATTAATCGGATTAATTATACATGGAAAACATAATTAAGTTAATAATAGGCATATATGGAAAATGTGATAGAATATAAATGTATTTTAATACATTATTCATTAAGTCAGATTAAAAAAATGAGTTTGTTGAGGAGAATTATTATGGCTGAAGAGCGGGGGAGCTTTGGTTCCAGATTGGGATTTATTTTGGTGAGTGCAGGCTGCGCAATTGGTATCGGAAATGTATGGAAGTTTCCATATGTTACCGGTGCTAACGGAGGAGCTGTATTTGTTCTCTTCTATCTGATTTTTCTGATAATCATGGGAATACCTGTAATGACTATGGAACTTGCAATCGGACGTGCAAGTAACAGGTCGATTGTACAAGGCTATCATAAATTGGAAAAGCCGGGGCATAAATGGCACATCCATGGATGGCTTTGTATGCTTGGATGTTATCTTCTTATGATGTATTACACCACAGTATCGGGGTGGATGGTTGATTATTTTTACAAATTTGCTTCCGGTAAGTTCAGGGATATAGGCGTTGAGGACGTTGAGGGTGTTTTTGGCGAAATGCTGTCAGATCCCGAGGAAATGGGAATATTTATGGTTTTGACCGTTGTTTTCGGTTTTGTTGTTCTAAGTCTCGGCGTAGTGGAGGGCCTAGAAAGAGTAAACAAGGTAATGATGATAGGACTGCTTGGGCTGATCATAGTTCTGGCAATTCACTCACTTACTTTACAAGGTGCTGCGGAAGGTGTTAAATTCTATCTTCTTCCTGACTGGAACAGAGCGATGGAGGTCGGATTAGGCAAAGTAATAAGCGCTGCCATGAATCAGGCATTCTTTACACTGAGTCTTGGAATTGGTGCAATAGAGATATTCGGAAGTTACATGTCAAAGGAGCACACACTTACGGGAGAAGCTATAAGAATCTGTGCACTTGATACATTTGTAGCAATTATTTCAGGACTAATTATATTCCCGGCATGTTTTAGCTATAATGTAGAAACAAGTCAGGGACCTTCACTGATATTCATAACTCTGCCGAAAGTATTTATGAACATGAAAATGGGAAGAATCTGGGGATCATTATTTTTTGTATTCATGACTTTTGCAAGCTTTTCAACAGTTACGGCTGTTTTTGAAAACCTTGTGGCCTTTACCAGTGACAATTTCGGATTGAAAAGAGGCAAGGCCATTATCGCAAACTGTATATTCATCCTGATAGCAAGTCTGCCGTGCGTTCTCGGATATAACGTGTGGAGCAATCTGCATATTATAGGAGCAAGAGATGTTCTTGATTCGGAGGATTTTATAGTAAGTAATATCCTGCTGCCGCTTGGCTCACTGATTATTACATTTTTCTGCACTGCGAAATTCGGATGGGGATTTGATAAATATCTTGAAGAAACAAATACGGGAAGCGGAAGAAAAATGCCTGTAATATTCAAATACTATTTCAGATTTGTGCTTCCGGTTTTAATATTGATCATATTGATACAGGGATTAATTGCCTGAAAAAAGGAGCATCCATCGGATTTGATGGATGCTTAATTTTTTATATATCCCTGTCGGAATGAATATCTATGGAATAATCCGGATAGCTTTCTGTTAGATGCATGCGGGCATGATCAAGGGTAGCATCAGGATAGGGAGTGTCAAAACTGATTATTATATCCAAATCTATAATGCGGTTCTCATTATCAATGTGTATTCCATGCACCTGCAGAATTCCGTCGATATGTTCCAGGCGTCTGACGATTTCTTCCCGCATATCCTTGCTTTCACTGCTTATAACGCAAATGCCTATGGCACTTAGAATTACATTGAATTTATCAAGGACATCGTCTTTTATCTTATGACTAATAGTATAGATGCTGTTTGCAGTCATATTACTGTCGACATCTATAACAACAGAACCGATAAAACGATCCGGCCCATAATTATGTAGAACAAGATCGTGAACATCAAGAACTTCCTCATAACCATGAACAAATGATTTTATATCTTCTGCCAGGCTCCTGTCAGCTCTTTTACCAAGGATGTCGTTCATATCATCAATGAGTAGCTCTAAGCCTGCCTTGATGATCCAAAATGAAATAAAAAGACCGATAAATGCATCAATCTGAATATTCGCAATTATGGATAAAAGTGCTGAGATAAGTACTGTTATTGAAACAATGCAATCGTTTATGGCATCCTGACCGGAGGCAACAAGAGCAGGAGAACTAAAAGCTTCTCCGCGTTTTTTTACAAAGCTTCCAAGTAAAAATTTTGTAATTATCGAAACTATAACCATTGCTATTGTGTAGAACGTGTAGGTGGTCTTTAAAGGATTTATAATTTTTTCTATGGATTCTATTCCTGCGGAAGCACCGGCATAGATAATGATAATTGCAACAATAGCAGCACTTATGTATTCGATTCTTCCATGACCCATAGGATGCCCCTCATCCGGTCGCTTTTCGGATAGCTTTAAGCCAATGATAGTTACAACTGAGCTTGTGACATCCGTAAGATTGTTAAGAGCATCGAGGAGCATGGCAAGTGAACCGGCCATCATACCAAAAACAGATTTTAATATTACGAGGACGATATTGACCAGGATGCCAATTACAGAGGTATCAATTATTTTTTTATTTCTAAGTGTATTATTTTTAGTATTCATAGAAATTATTATACATCCATAGGTTTGGAGTTGTTAATGAAATATGTTAGAATAGCTTTCAATGGTATCCGGAATATGGCCAATAATCCTGATAGGTATAGGAATTGAGATTTTTATAAGAGGATTTTTTGGTTTATAAAGAAGACCTCAAAACGAAACAAAATGATCTGATGTAGGAAAGAGGAAAAATGGCAACAATAAAATTACTTGAACAACTAACGGAAAATAGATTTGTTAATCTTTTTCATGTTGAGGGAGAGAATGATAAAGGGCATCATTCAAATTATTATGTGGCATCCAGAGCTAAAACTAAGGAAGATTTGATGATTACCACAGGAAAAAATGTGGCTGACGGAGTTTCAATCTATGCTTTGTACGGAGAGAAGAGAGATAAGGTTGTTTTGGTAAGACAGTATCGTTATCCAATAAACACTTATATTTATGAGTTTCCTGCGGGACTTTGTGAACCCGGAGAGAACTATAAAGAGGCAGCAGAAAGAGAACTCCACGAGGAAACAGGACTTAATTTTCACCCGCTTGATGTAGATGATTTGTATGAGCTCCCTAGGTTTTCGACAGTAGGAATGTCAGATGAATCAGTTGCAATGGTCTTTGGGTATGCTGATGGAAAAATTTCTGATAAGTATCAGGAAGAAAGTGAAGAGATTCAGGTGGTTATAGCTGACAGGGATGAGGTAAGAAGAATCCTTAAAGAGGAGCATGTGGCAATCCTCGCAGCTTATCATCTTCAGCATTTTTTGCATGATGATGATCCATTTGAATTTTTAAATGTCTAAATATGATAATCAAGGATCGATTTACAGAAAGGAACAGCGATGTCAATTAGAGAAAATTTACAACTGGTAGAAGAAAATATACAAGCAGCTTGTGAAAGGTCCGGACGCGACAGAAACAGCGTGACACTAATAGCTGTAAGTAAGACCAAGCCTGTATCCGACATAAGAAAAGCCATGGAGTGCGGTATTACAGTATATGGTGAAAATAAGGTTCAGGAGATCAGGGATAAAACCGAAGAGATAAAGGAACCTCTCCATTGGCACATGATAGGGCATCTCCAGACAAACAAAGTCAAATATCTTCCGGGTAAAGTTGACATGATTCATTCTGTAGACAAGCTCAGCCTGGCAGAAGAGATCGAGAAGCAGGCAGCTAAGAATAATCTTGTAATGGATGTTCTTTGTGAAGTAAACATGGCAGGTGAAGATACCAAATTCGGACTTACTCCAGAGGAAACACCTGATTTTGTAAGAACAATAGCGTCTTTTCCACATGTGAGAGTAAGAGGATTGATGACTATTGCGCCGTATACAGATAATCCTGAGTCCAACAGAGTGTATTTTAAAGGGCTTCGTGAACTTCTTGAAAATCTGAAAAATGAGAATATTCCGGGGACACAGTTGGATACTCTTTCGATGGGCATGACAGGTGACTATGAGGTTGCCATAGAAGAAGGTGCAACTTTTGTCAGGGTCGGAACCGGAATATTCGGTGAGAGAGATTACTCGGTTAAGTGATAGATGATGAAAATGCTAAACTGGTTTATCGTTCGAAATAATATTATGAATTGATAAATCAGTTTAGCATTTTTTTATTTTCATTTAATTGATAATAAAACAGTTGAATCATAGAATAAATGTAGAGAAATTTTAGCTTGTCAACATTTGTCGGGAGTTTTCTGATGATTAGAACAGTGCCGTTAACCAAAAATCTAACATTGGATCAGATAAATTATCTGATTGATACGGGGCATGTATTTGTTACCCCGCTGGGTTTGAACAGAACTGCCTATATCGTAATTAATCACAAACCATTTATGGTTGTGGTGACGGATGTTTCTGTTAACGGAATTCAGTTGTCAGGCTCCTGGTATAATTGGGATGAGCTTGAAAAAATGGGTGGAGTATTTGAATCTGAATTTGACGCTCTTAAAGCAGTTGCTAATGGGGCTTGAAAAATGTGCTTTGATGTGGTCGACGAGTATATTTGTGGACCACTTTTTTCTTAAAGGAGATTTCTTATGGAAAATGCGAATGTTCAGGATGTAGCACAGAATAATGATATTGCAGCACCAAATGCTGATACTACATCACCCTCTGTTGAAGATATGATTGCTGCTATGGCTGATGCTAAGACAGCGACGGATGTTGATAAAAACTTGGAAAAAATTGCATTTGCAGAAGCGGTAGCTGCCTATGAAGCAAATCCTGATGGAAACGCAGTTTCAGCATCTGCAGCTGAAGCAGCGCCTGCAGTAGAGGAAATCCCTATACCTGAACCTGTACCCGAAGTAGCACCTGCGGTAGAGGAAATTCCGATACCTGAACCTGCTCCTGAGGCAGCACCAGCAGTAGAGGAAGTGCCAATCTCTGAGGCAGCACCTGCAGCAGAGGAAATCCCGATCCCTGAACCTGTACCTGAAGTAGCGGCTGCAGTAGAAGAAATACCGATCCCTGAGGCGGCACCTGCAGTAGAGGCAGTACAGATTCCTGAAGTAGCACCTGCTGTAGAGGAAATCCCGATACCGGAGGCAGCACCTGTAGCAGAGGAAATCCCGATTCCTGAAGCAGCACCTGTAGCAGAGGAAATCCCGATACCGGAGGCAGCACCTGTAGCAGAGGAAATCCCGATATCGGAGGCAGCACCTGTAGCAGAGGAAATCCCGATACCTGAACCTACACCAGAGGCAGCACCGGTGGTAGAGGAAATCCCGATACCGGAGGCAGCACCTGTAGCAGAGGAAATCCCGATACCTGAACCTGCACCTGTAGTAGAGGAAGTGCCTATACCTGAAGTAGAACCTGCTGTAGAGGAAATCCCAATACCTGAACCTACACCAGAGGCAGCACCGGTGGTAGAGGAAATCCCGATTCCTGAAGCAACACCTGGAGCAGAGGAAATCCCAATACCAGAGGAAGCACCTGCGGCAGAGGTAATCCCGATACCTGAACCTGCACCTGTAGTAGAGGAAGTGCCTATACCTGAAGTAGAACCTGCTGTAGAGGAAATCCCAATACCTGAACCTACACCAGAGGCAGCACCGGTGGTAGAGGAAATCCCGATACCTGAACCTGCACCTGTAGTAGAGGAAGTACCAATCCCTGAGGCAGCGCCTGTAGCAGAGGAAATCTCGATACCAGAGGCAGCTCCTGTAGTAGAGGAAGTGCCTATACCTGAAGTAGAACCTGCTGTAGAGGAAATTCCGATACCAGAGGCAGCACCGGTGGTAGAGGAAATCCCGATACCTGAACCTGCACCTGTAGTAGAGGAAGTACCAATCCCTGAGGCAGCGCCTGTAGCAGAGGAAATCCCGATACCGGAGGCAGCGCCTGTAGCAGAGGAAATCCCGATACCGGAGGCAACGCCTGTAGCAGAGGAAATCCCGATACCGGAGGCAACGCCTGTAGCAGAGGAAATCCCGATACCGGAGGCAACGCCTGTAGCAGAGGAAATCCCGATACCGGAGGCAGCACCTGCGGCAGAGGAAATCCCGATACCGGAGGCAGCGCCTGTAGCAGAGGAAATCCCGATACCAGAGGCAGAACCTGCAGTAGAAGAAATACCAATTTCTGAGATAGCACCTGCAACAGAGGATAATCCGGTTACAGAAGATTTACCGATTATAGAAGAAACAATTATTCCTGTTGAGGATGCTCAGGAAGAGGAAGAGCAGGAAGAAGCCGGAATCGAAATGCCTGAACTTGATCTTGGAATACCTGAATTGATAATTCCTGAAGAAGAGATACTTTTGAACGAAGACAATGAGGATATTGAAAAAGATGTTTCGGCAACTGACATTTCTGAGGATAAGAGCCCTGATGATATTGCGATGGAACAGGCAACAAATGCTATGCTTGGACCTGTTGAAGATATGAAGATATTCCTGCAGGAAGAGGACTACGAATATACTGAGATTGAAGCTGACGGAGTTACAACATTGGTTCTTGTAAAAATGGAAGACGATGATGTACTTTACATTGAATATGAAGATAATGAATTCTCAATGCTGATATCTCATTATGAGAAGGATGGAAAACATAGCTATAAGGATGTAAGGGACACTTATATTAAAGAATCAATAAACAAGGGCTGCAATTACAAAATCCGCCGTCATAAGGGAAGTAGAGCTGTTGTAAGATATAATTGATGAGAACGCAGCTCTCTAATAAAAAGATTATAAAAAACAAAATAATGGGGCTTTCGCTCCGGATGATTGTTCATCTGGGCGAAGCCCTCTTTTCATGTTCTTAATTATCTGTTAAGCCCTCGAATGCTTCATATGATAAAGGTCGGTATCAGCTCTTGCAATAAGAGAGGGAATCGGAACAGGAGATGAATAATCATATTCTGCAATTCCGACACATACAGATAAACTGTAAGGAGCTCCGGCTTTCTCGTTTAAATGCTTTACATTGGACCTTATTTTGTCAGAAAGCCAGTTTACTTCACCTTTGTATTCGGTTTCGGCTATTATTATAAATTCATCGCCTCCGAATCTGGAAACAAAGAAACGATTTCTGTGAGCCTGACAAGCCTCTTTCATTGCTGTGGCAACTCTTATAAGTGCTTTATCACCTTCGATATGACCATAAGAGTCATTGATTTCTTTGAAATGATCAACATCGATTATCATAAGATAAAGAGATAATCCGGGAGTCGGTGACTTCATTTTTTTCATTAGATAGCGCTGCATTTGATGGCGGTTGTTAACCTGTGTGAGAGAGTCCATAGAAATAAGATTCTCCATAGAGGTCAGATATACAAGTAAAACCGAAAGCGTAGCACCATAACACATTATGGGGAACGTTAAAAACATAACCTGAAGAATACCGCATGTCAGTGGCAAAATAGGGAAGATACCGATTACAAAATATAAACTGTGGTCAAGGTATCTGTCCTGTGTATAAGCCCTCCAAAAGCCCTTTATCGAGGAATAAATCAGATAACCTACAGGTACAAGTAAAAAAAGTCCATATAAAGGACCGTATTCTATAGTTCCATTATCTGAAAACTTGAATACAATTCCGCTGAAAGCGCCGGCAAAAATAAGTATAATTGCTATTGCCATGGGAATAGACCGTTTTATCATACCTGAGGATGTCAGGATTTTTTTGTTCTGTTGTATCAGTTCACAATACAGAAACCAGAAATAACTGCATCCGACAATACAACCATAGGGAATGATTGTAACTATGTACATTATGATATGATTCGATGGAATAAAGCCGGACTGAAAAAGAATCCATACTGAATCGGATAAAAAGTAACCAATCATTATGTAAATCATACGTCGTATCAAAATGGTAGAGGCCTGACGGTCAATACCATGATTTATTTTAACGAGAATCAGCCCCAAAATGAATGTGCAAGCAATATTTGCTTCTGCATAGTAAAAAAACTCTGACACACGAAGCCTCCCTGCTGAGTAAACGATTTCGTAAGAATACGATAATCATAATTTTAGCACGATTGCCCTGTGTTTATGGCAACGTAATTTGAATTTAATAGTTTTTTTATATTTTTATTCTTTAATATGAAATTAGGGTAAATTATGAGAGAATTTCCTTAATTGTGCTATACTAAAAGGAATAAATATTTTTTTATGGGGGGGTAAAGCCATGCAGATTTATGTTTCGCAGAGCGTAGTTCGAAGTGGCGACGGGACGAGAAATCATCCGTTCCGCTTTATTCAGGAGGCTGCAGATATAGCGCAGCCGGGTGATATTGTAATAGTTGCTCCGGGCATATATAGAGAATTTGTCCACCCTGTTAACGGTGGAACAAAAGATAAGCCTATTGTTTACTGTACAACCGAGCCTCAGGGAGCGGTTATCACAGGTGCTGAAGAAATCAGGGAATGGGAGCAGTTTAAAGGTGATGTTTGGAAAGTTAATATCCCTAACAATACCTTTGGCGATTATAATCCGTTTATTACGCCTGTAGAGGGCGACTGGTATTTTGGAAGCAAGACTAATCATACTGGTGATGTTTATTTAAACGGCAGATCAATGTACGAAGCCGGTTCACTTGAAGAAGTGGAGAATCCGGTAGCAAGAGCCGAGTCATGGGAACCGGAATATAGCATTTATACATGGTTTTCTGCGCAGGAAATGAACGACACTGTAATATTTGCCAATTTCCACGGTAAGAATCCAAATGAAGAAAATGTTGAAATAAGTGTGCGCAGAAACTGTTTTATGCCTCTTGAAGATGGCATAAATTATATTACAGTTTCCGGATTTGCACTTAGACAGGCTGCTACTCAATGGGCACCGCCTACGGCTTATCAGGATGGGCTTATCGGGCCTCATTGGTCCAAGGGATGGATAATTGAAGACTGTGAGATTTCGGAATCAAAATGCAGTGGCATTTCTCTTGGCAAATATTTACAGCCGGGTAATGAAAACAAATGGACAAAGCATTACATAAAGGATGGAACACAGACTCAGCGTGATGCTGTATGTCGGGCGGTCAATGAAGGATGGAATAAAGAAAATATCGGCTCGCATATCATCAGAAGATGCGAGATACATGATTGCGGCCAGACAGGAATAGTTGGGCATCTTGGAGGAATATTCAGCACCATTGAGGATAATCATATTTACAGGATCAATAATAAGCATAATCTCGAAGGTGCCGAGATCGGAGGTATAAAACTCCATGCTGCAATAGATACGGTAATAAGAAGGAATCATATACACCATTGCACAAGGGGCCTGTGGCTTGACTGGCAGGCACAGGGAACCAGAGTTACACAGAATTTCTTCCACGATAATACGCCTCCTGAAGGGTGCAAGATAAAAGACGGACTTGCCCTTGGCGAAGATATTTTTGTGGAAGTATCTCATGGTCCCACACTGATAGATCACAATATCTTATTATCTGATATAGCATGCAGACTCAGCACACAGGGGATTGCTCTGGTGCATAATCTCGTTGGCGGATCTTTTTCATTTGTCGGAGAGGGAACGGATAATGGCGGACTGAAGTTCCAGAGCTGCAGGTATACGCCTTATCATGAGCCGCATTCTACTAAAATTGCAGGGTTTATGACTATTCTCCATGGAGATGCGAGATTTTATAACAACATCTTTGTGCAAAAAGAAATAAGGCAGGACCTTAGAGATTACGCAAATTCCACGGGTATGGAATCACTGACTCTCTATAATTTTATATGCGGGACAAAGCCGTATGACGGCTATCCTACAAGGGAGCAGTACTTTGCTTCTCTTATGCCAAAGTCGGAAGATAAGTATGGCCCCGGTTTTAATGATAAGTATTATGCGCATCTGCCTGTTTATACAGGGGGAAATGCATATTTTAACGGTGCTCAGCCTTGCGATACAGAGCTTTTTTCATATATAGAAAAAAATCATACCGTTAGGATCATTGTTTCGGAAGAGGAAGGACATTTCAGACTTCACACAAATCTGTATGAGTACCTGCCAAGAAGCATGACCCGTATGATTTCATCAAAGGTCCTCGGAGAAGCCTTTGAACCTGAGCAGAGATTTGAAAACAAGGATGGTACGGAAATAATTCTGGATTCTGACTACTTTGGAAGAAAGAGAAGTATCCATCCGTTGTGCGGACCTTTTGAAGAAGGTGCCGGTGACAGATTTACGGTGGCAATGCCTGTGATGGGAGGGCGTGCTATTTATCATCATGGAAAACAACGTATCGAAGGCAGAATGAGGAAAAGGATATCACTAAGAGACCCTGTTGAACCTCTAAGGGAAACCGAGGAGTGGGGAGAATTTGTCAATGGACCTGAAGGAGAAGGAAGCTGGGAAGCATCTGAAAGAGAAGATGAAGTTGCCAGAATTCAGGCAGACATTACTATGACAGGCTGTGAAAATATATCCTTCCCATATAACGGTACGCTTTTCCAGGTGCAGGACATATTTGTAAGAGGTAATACCGCATGGCTTCGCGATCTTAAAACGCAGAAGCTTGTTGAGGTTGACTGTGAATATGGGATATACTCTGAAAAGAAGAAGTGGAGTGTCAGTTCGCTTCAGGCTGTAGATGCAGGACATGATATGAATATGAACGGACTGGTGCAGACTGTCGGAACACTTCTTTGTGTTTTGAGCAAAAGTATGGCTCATGATCCGGCAGATGCCTGCAAGACAATAAGCGAAAGAGTTAATAAAGCGCTTGAACCCCGGATTACCATGAGGCTTACGCCTAAATATTTAAAATTTATACAGGAGAAAAAATTCATCTCACTTGAGGATGTTATTTATCGTGTTAAAACATCCCAGATTGAGCCGGTTACGGAAACAGTCGAGAATCTGTAACAGAAGACAACGATACGTAATGGAAAGAAGTTCTAATTGGTATAAACTTGATAATGCAGCAAAGATCATTCCTTCAACTGTTCGCGGTGCAAATACGAGAGTATTTCGTATTTCCTGCGAACTTTTGGAGGAAATAGATCCTGTTATTTTACAAAGGGCGCTTGACGAGTCTATCGTTGAATACCCTTTCTTTAACTGTATACTTAGGAGAGGATTGTTTTGGTACTACCTAGAGGACAGTAATTTGAACTGCATCGTGGAGGAAGAACATCTTCCTGCATGCAGTGCCTTATATCTTCCGGGTAAAAAGAGCCTGTTATACAGAGTTTTTTATTACAAAAGACGAATAAGCATAGAAATGTTCCATGTTCTTGCTGACGGGACCGGAGCCTTTATGTTCTTTAGGCGTATGGTCACAAGATATTTGGAAATAGCTCATGATTTTCATGTTGATAATGATTTCTTTGCTGCGGAAATAGCATCATTGCAGGAGAGAAATAATGATTCCTTTAAGCATTTTTATCAGAATCAAAAAGGGCTTAAACAATTAAAAAGTCTGTCATCAAACAATGCATATCAGCTAAATGGTGAGATAGACAGCAATAATGAATCACATATTGTTGAAGCCTGTGTATCGGCAAAGGCATTTAAGAAGCTTGCCGAGAAATATAATTCCACGGTCGGTGTTTTGAGTACAGCTGTTTATATAGCTGCGATAATAGATACTATGTCGACTGCGCAGAAGAAAAAACCGATAGTTGTCAGCGTTCCGGTTAATTTAAGACAATATTTTCAGTCTTATACAGCCAGGAATTTCTTTGGGGTTATCAGTATAAAATATGATCCGATGGATTTTGATAATACTCTTGATAGTGTTATCAAGGTTGTAAACAATGCTTTTAGGGAACAACTTGAACCATCAAGAATAAATGAGACCATGAATTCGTATGCTGCTCTTGAGCATAATATTGCAATTAAGGTAGTTCCTCTTTTTATAAAGGATTACGTCGTTGGACAGTTTGATGCAGCTGCAAAAAAAGGTGTGACTACATCTATTTCAAATATGGGGGTTATTAAAATGCCTGCTGAGGTTACTCCCTTTATTGAGCGGTTTTCGGCATTTATGACAGCGTCCAAGGAACAGATAACTATATGCAGTTTTAGGGATAAAATGGTGTTTGGCGAATGCTCGGCATTTACTACCCATCCAACAATGCTTAATTTGTGCAGAAGACTTACAGCGGAGGGGATTGGTGTTGAAATCAGCACTAATGACTTTAATGTGCAGCATCATGAGAAAAAGACAAAGGAGAATCAGTAATGCTTTATTGCCCGAAATGTAAGATTACTATTAGGGGAGAAAAAACATGCTGCCCTTTGTGTGAAGGAAAAATCCTTAACAGACAGGATGTTTTACGAACCGGAATAGATGAAAAAATGTATGATATTGATGATTTTTCAGATGAACAGGATGAGCCTTATCCCACGCTTCCTGAGAGAAGGATCAATGGTGTGACTTTTATCAAGATATGCACTTTCCTCCTTGCGATTATTATAGTTATGGGGGCAGCAATAAAGTATCTTTTCGGAGATAGAGTTACCTGGGTGGGAATGGTTATTCTCGGAAGTGTTGTTTTATGGCTTGATATGCTGGCAATCATGAGATACAGATACAATCTGATAAAGGTTCTTACTGTTGAAATGATTGTATCGAACATAGTGGCTTATTATATCGATAAAAAGACAGGCTTTTACGGATGGAGCGTTATCTGGATGATTCCTTTTGCTCTTGTCGGACATGCGATGCTTTGCTTTATATTTGCAAAAATCATGAAGCTTCGTTTTGAGGAGTATATTATTTATATCGTTATGGATGCAGTATTTGCTTTTTCACAGGCATTTTTTATATGGAATCATGAAAATACACTTCCGTATGCAGCCGTTTTTGTAATGGCCGGATTCGCGATAACACTTGTTGCAACATTTTTGTTTAGATTCAGAGAATTAAGAAGCGCGACACAGAGAATGTTTAATGTATGAACCTTTGAGGGAGCATATGGATTACAGAGAAAAAAGAAGAATGCGAAAGCAGATGCTGGAGCAGCAGTTCGGGGATTTTGTTGAAAATACTATCGGAAAGAGAATTGTGGATCGCGACCTTATTGCACCTGAGCTTCTGGATGATCCGGAAAAAGGAAAATGGTACAGGGTTGTAATACCGATGGGAATGTCAGGAGACGGCTCCGAATATCATGTATATGTGAAAATAGCAGATCCTGAAAAACTGTGTATCTTTTTTTCGGGCGGAGGAATTGCATACGATGAATATACTGCCGCAAGACCGATAACAGGAGGGAAAGTAGCAGCAGACCTGCCAAATTACTATTGGAATAATCTCAGACCTTTTACGCAGATAATGAATATAGATATGGGAATTATGAATCTGCGCGACAATGACAACCCTTTCAGGGACTGGAGTATAATTGATATTGCCTATGCTACAGGGGATTTTCACATTGGCAATAACGACTTTCCTTATGAGGGTGAAGACGGGGAACAGCATGTTCTCCATTTTCATGGCTATATTAATTTCCTTGAAGCTATGGGAGTTTCCAAGAATCTGTTTGCAAATCCTAAAAAACTTCTGATCGCAGGAAATAGTGCGGGAGCCTTTGCAGTACCGGCACTTACGGACGAGATACTTACTATGTGGTATCCCGGAGTAAAAGATATAACACTTCTCTCTGACAGTGCACTGCTTTTGTATAATAAATGGAAATATACTGCCAAAGAAGTATGGAAAGCTCCAAAACCAATCTGTGATGCTGTTAATTCGGATAATATAACTCTTAGCTGGTACAGAAATCTTTTTGCAAAATATGGAAACAGCTTAAGATATCTTTACTCAAGTTCAATCAGAGATTATGTTCTGAGCGCATATTACAATGACATCACCAACAAAGAGTACAAAACCGATTCTGATGTTCAGGATGCGTATTGCAGACAACTGAAAGAAATGGTATCGGATCTTAAGCTTTTGAATCATGACTTTGGGATGTATATAAATAACTGGGTTTTGCCTATTGTTACAAAAGGCGGAACAGTTCATACGGCAGTACGTGAGCCTTATTTTACCAGGTTTATGCAGGATGACGTGACTATGGCAAGATGGTTGTATGATGCTGTGAACGGTAATGTGTATGATGTTGGAATGGATTTGCTCGGTTAATATACTGATCGTTCATTCCTTCATTATAATTTTGGTATATCTATAAATTTTTTGGCAGTTTATGCCGAAATAGAATATGAAAGTTTAAATAAATCGGTATGGGGAATTTTGCTTATGCGAAGGCGTAGGGGGAAAATAAAAAAGACTATAAGAAATACAATCCTTACGTTATCCTGTATTACCTTTCTGGTGGTGACAGGAATTTTTGCCGTAGAGATTTATCAGGAGCACAGAAGCTCTTCCAATATGAGAAAAGTCCAAGCAATGGCTGCTGTTTCGGTAAGTAATTCCAAGGCTGCCATGGAAGAGAAAAATGACTCAGATGAAGTTCAAAATACAAATCTGGTTTCCCTTAAAATCGAATATCTTTACAAAAAGAACAAAGACCTTTGCGGATGGCTCAGAATAAACGGATCTGACATCGATTATCCGATCATGTACAAAGAGGGTGATAATGATTTTTACCTTCAACATGATTTCTTTGGAAATGAGGACAGAAACGGGCTTTTGGTCCTGGATAAGAGATGCAGCTTTGATCTTTCTGATAATCATCTGCTGATACATGGTCACAATATGAAATCAGGGGCGATTTTTGGGACGCTCAAATATTATAAAGAAGATGATTACTTAAGAAAACATCAGGCGATAGAACTTGATACACCAAGTGAACAGCGCTTTTATGAAGTAATCGCTGTGGTAGATACTACTGCAAATGGTGAAAAAAACGGCTTTAATTATTCCGAATACATCAGAATAAATGATAAGGAAACCTTTGACAGCTATGTAGCTAATTTAAAGGCCAGATCAATGCATAAAATTGCAGCTACAGCAGCTTATGGGGATCAGCTTTTAACGTTATCAACCTGTGATTATACAATGAAAAACGGAAGACTCTTGATTGTTGCTAAAAGGGTAGGATGACAGGAGGAAAACAGACATGAAAATGGGAAAAACAAAGTATTTACTGGTAATACCTATGTGTTGCATGCTTATGCTGACACCGGCTTCTTCAATGGAGGCTTTAGCCGTTACTGTTGATATAAACGATAATTATGATGCAGGACTTATTGGAGAGGAACTTGATTCAGGAAATACCGATAATTCCGGCAATAACACGGCAGAGGGCGGAAGCGGTGCTCAGACACCTGCAACGCCTGCGACATCTACAACACCCGCAACACCTGCAACGGCGACGGCTAATAATGTTGCATCAACAAATAATAATGCGACTGAAGCAGTTTCGACAGTAACACCTGCTGAGACAACTGCTGAGACGAATGATCTTCCAAGAACAGGTGATGATAATCGTATTACTATAACTTTTATAGCAATGCTTGCAAGCTTTTCTGTATTTTTGACAGCACTTCTTTCCGGAAAAAGGATTGGTAAAAATGTGTAAAATAAAAATCATAAAATCTTATAAAATGCCAATAAACAAAGAATAAATTATTTGATACACTGTAAACAGAAAAAGTTGTTAGTTTTCTTAGGTTGAGGTGAGGGGGATTTTTTCTATGTTACATGTATTTGCTTCAATCCTGTTTGTGATTGCGGCTGCTGCCTGCTGGTTCGTTCCCAGAACAACGCCAAATGAGTAAACTATTCTAAAACGCCATCGGGGTGACCGGTGGTGTTTTTATGTTTAATAAATAACTCGTTATTTTTATTAAGATAGAATGCCCCTCGCTATGAATGCGAATAAAATTCTTTCTTGTGAAAATTCCAAAGCACACTAATGAATTAATGTTATTTGCCGATATATAAGATAGCAACGGATATGCCGAATATCAAAGGAATGAGATCTTCTGATATTCGGAATTTTTGTATATAACGGAAATTTGCGGAAAGGAGGAAACTGTTAAATGCTGAATCTGACAGAGTTAAAGAGAAAGGAAGATATTCATACATATAGCTACAGTGTGTCAAAGGGAACGGATAAGACATCCGATGTAAAGGCAGCAGGAATAAAGGGAAAAATAAAAAATCAAGATACGGAACAGACAAATCAGAGCTTTAAGAGCTGTATGAACAATGCTGCAAGCACCGCGGATAAAACATCAAAGTCTGACTATACACAGGTTCAATGGGATGCTCAGAGAAAGAAAAACAATGCAATAGCCAAGCTTCAGATAATTGATGGAGATGTGGCTGCCCTTGAGAGAGTAGCACCTAATGCATCTGAAGACGTCAAAAGCGCGTGGATGGATGCTGCAAGAGAAACCGGCTTCAACGGACTTGGCTATGGGACGGATGGAGACAGTTCTCAGGCGACCAGTCTGTATGCTGAGATGAAAACCAGTGCAAAGATGACTGATAACAACATATCAGGTGTACAGGACATTCTGGGCGGAACAGTGGATTCTGCTATTGATGCAATTTCCTCAGCTAAGTATGACAGGATAAATTCCAAAGCTTCAGGCACTATTAATGTAAATGCAGAAAAGGAAATAAAATTTTATGATTCTTTATTACAGAAACTTAACGGATTAAAAGACGGCAGCTATTTGCCTGATTTCAGTAGCGTTTTTGACAGGATGAATAAAATCCATGATGAGATTTTTCCTTTCGCTGATAATGGAAATGCGGTGGAAAAAGAGGTACCACAAAATTATTATGCGAGTGCTTTTTTTCATGAAACAACAACAACAGCACCTGATGGTGAAAGCTACGAGCTAAAAGCACGATATCCGGAAAATTATGATCCTGTCAATCCTGTCATTGAGGTCTATGTTAAGGGAAAAGATGAAAGATTGTTCGTTGTAAAAGTAAACGATGTAAATCCCCAAAATGCATCACAGACAGAGTTATATGGCTTGTTTTCTTATGCTGAGGATGACAGAAACGTTCCTAGAAATATAGATCCTGAATCTGCTGACATCTATTACAGCAGCTTGGATAGGAAATACGATAAGATGAAGGAAGAGGCAGGCACTGAACCGGAAGAGATAAAAATGGTCAATTCATTTAAAAGTATGGATAATCTTTCTTACTGGGACAGAAAAGAGCTTCTTGAAAGTATAAACTTTTAATATGTTGGACATTTGTTGGACTTTCTGTAATATAATAGACTTAACAATAAAATATGCCTTTATATATGTGGAGGTGGAAAAATGACTAATGCAGAAGAAAGCCGGGAAACAAAAAATATAAACGTATCAGATATGGAACAAAGTACCACAAGCAGCCAGACAGAGCTTGAAGATGACGTTCTTGAGAATGTTGCAGGTGGAAAAGTTATAGATAATTGCATAAAAACAATTATAGATTTTGCTCTAAAAACCAAAAAGTGATTGGAAGAATAAAAAGTCTTAAAAAGGATGTGCTTTGACGTTTCTTTTTAAGACTTTTTTTATTTTGAATATATTATCTTATGTGCTATATTTTATAAAACAATATACATATCACTTTTTTATAAAGGATGGTAATTTTTTATGATAAAGAAAATGAATATAAAAAAAGCATTATTACTGGTTATTACAGCGGCGTTTATATCGGGCTGTGGAGAGATTGATAGTACTGTGAATGAAGCACTTGGAAATGTAAATGCGGAAGAGATAAAAAATACTATAAGTGAAAATCTTGAGAATGTGGATACGGAAGAAATAAAGAACAATATAAGTGAGCAGCTTGAAAACGTAGATACGGAAGAAATAAAGGACAATATAAACAAGCAGCTTGAGAACGTAGATACGGAAGAAATAAAGGACAATATAAACGAGCAGCTTGAAAACGTAGATACGGAAGAAATAAAGAACAATATAAGTAAGCAACTTGAAAATGTAGATACGGAAGAAATAAACAAACAGGTAAATGAGTTTATTTCCAAAGGCAGTGAGATAATCCGTTCAGAGCTTAATAAGTCTTCGGGAAAAGATAATGGGACATCGGAAATAGATCTTAGTGAGTACAGTGATATGATAGATGATGCTAAAGAAACCATAGAGGATATGGGAATTCTGAAGTCGACGGCTGATATAGGTCTTCATGATGTGGACGGAAAAGGTAAGAATTATAAGTTTACTTACGATAACGTTGAATATAGTGCTATCTACACGACAGATAACTGGAAGATCATGGATTCCTACAGAATTAATAATATGTCGGATATGGCAATTATATGTCAGGCGCTTATAGATGTTCATCCTATTCACGGAAGTGATATGGAGAGTTATCGCAACGCAACGGACTTGGCTTTTGAATGGTTACAGCATAATATTGCATATGTTGCGCTTTCAGATGACAACGCTTTTAAGAGCCATGCCAAGGATGTGGACCTTGATCCTAAAGATCAGGGTAAGACCATTGATCAGATTTATGAAGACAGAACAGGCAAGGAATTTGACATAAATGAATTCATAAGTGAGGAAAATCAGGAAAAGATTTATAGTGCTCTAAAAGACTTTATCAATGGAAAATAACAGGAAAATAGCAATGAAAAAGCCGCAAAGCATATAGCTTTGCGGCTTTAATAAAATGAAGCAGAACACGGGAGTCGAACCCGCCTCTTCAGCTTGGGAAGCTGACATACTACCGATGTACTAGTCCTGCAAAGAACTATTTAATAATACCCAAAATGTGATATAATTTCAAGTGGTTTGAAAAATAGTTTCCTTAAATGGATATGAGAGGATTGGAGGAGAGATATGGTAGTTGATAAGGGTAAGGCTATTGAAAAAAGTAAGGGTTTTGCAAACGAGTTTCGTGAGTTTATTATGCGCGGAAACGTAATGGACCTGGCAGTCGGTGTTATTATCGGTGGAGCTTTTCAGGGGATTATCAATTCATTGGTAAATGATGTTATCATGCCTGTTATCAGTGCACTTACAGGTGGCATTGATTTTTCCAACTGGTTTATTTCCCTTGACGGATCAAGTTACAGCACGCTGGCAGCTGCTCAGGAGGCCGGTGCAGCAACACTTAATTACGGTGTTTTCATTACTGCAGTAATTAATTTTCTGTTAATGGCACTTGTGATTTTTTGCATTGTTAAAACACTTAATAAGATGAGCGATAAGATTAAAAAGGAACAGGAAGAAGAGGCACCTACAACAAAGATTTGCCCTCGCTGTAAGAGTGAGATCAACATCGAAGCTACAAAGTGCCCTTGCTGTACTTCAGATATTTAAAAAAGTAATAAATAAAAAAAGACGGTCCGGATTTCCGGACCGTCTTTTACATCTGATGTTTAACAACTTCGTATTCATTGTTGTTTCGGTAGTATGGACATTCGGATTTTGAAGAACCCATAAGTCTTGCGTAGTCGTCTTCATCCATATCAACGCCACAGTAGTAGGCTTCATCATCTTCATCGTACTCATAGTAAGTACAGTCATCACAGTGCAATTGCATATAAAATCAGATCCTTTCATAATAATCATTTTTGAAGAAAAGCATATTGATCTTTTAATTCCTGAGGAACCTCAAAACCTTCATTCTGAACCTTGCGGATGGTGTTTGAAATAGGTCGCAGCAGGCTGTTTTTGTGCGCTGTATGCTTCTTTATAAGCTCCCCGTATTGGGGATTATCAGCAAGCTTATCGCGATATTCTTTTGAAAAGGCGCAAAATGTAAACAGTATTTCTCTTGCAACCTTATTAAGGCGGGGAGAAGCGCCAGCTTCAAATTTAATATAATTGGTATAGTCGCCAACAAAAACATTTTTATAATTATTGCTGTATCTTTTAAGATCAGTCCTGAGTTTTTCCTTCATTTCGGAGGAGAGTGTGTGGTTCTTTTTATAGAACTGAAGATAATCGCAATACATTGAGGTAAGTGAAGGATCCGTTACATCATTCCAGTGAACACCCTGTACGGTCTTGCACATTTCCCATCGGAATTCGCCGCATAGACGTATCATAACATCTTCCAGAGTTTCTGTGTTAAAAATTGAGATAATAAATCTGGCGGGGGTGTTTCTTTTTTTTCCTTCTATTTCCTGCCATAAAGAAGCACGGCTTCCCATATTTGGCATAAGAATCATGTATGGTGTGATGTCAACATCAATAAATGCCTGAGTTATACCGATTTCAGGATTTGAGAATACCGACTGCCTGCAAAAAATTGTGTAGTCGATTGAACGTATATAAGTATAAAAATCATTGATTTTCTGTGCAGTAACATAAGCTGTATCAAGAGGTCTTACGACATTTTCCGAGTCAAATACCGGAACAAACATGGAAGGTCTTCCGAATGTCATTCTGTTGCCCAATACCAAAAGATTTCTGATTTCAAAGGTCAGCCTGTCAATTGGGCTGTTTTTCATCTGCTCCATTTCTTCTTCGGTGATATCACCATTGGTTTTCAGTGTGCGGAGAGCGGTAAAGTAATCTTCATCAAACTCATTTCTCGAAGGCTCAAGCTCCATTTGGTAAATTTTTATCAGCCATTCATAGATAGTAATAACATAGCCGTTTGGATCGGGTTTATATGTTTTCATAAGGGCATAAAGCTGCCTTGTGTTTTCGAGCCCCGCAAGCTCTTCGTCCACAAAACCGAACATTAAGAACATCATAACCTCTGACGGAACCTGAGTGTCGGAAATGCTCCTTAAAAAGGCAGAGGTGTAGATTGTATAAAAATCTTTGGCAACGCTTCTCCTGAGCGCTCTGCTTTCGTCTGAAGTGTCATACCTGGTAGGCGTATTTTTGAATTGAGTTATTATGCTGCGAAAGTTTTCCGAAGCTGTTTCATCGGCATCAGCATATTGAATAATAGTGTTGAGTGCATTGTGTATATCTATCTCGGTAATGGCACCTTCAGAACCATTTCGTTTCATTTCGTCGGATTTCGCTTTTAAAAGTCCGATAGTTGAACGGAATTTTGAAATCGTGCCGGTATACTCTTTTTTGCATTCCGAAAGTTGCTGTCTGCAGGCACCAATAAAAGCAAGTGCTTCAATGCCGTGCATAATGATACCGTTTGCAATATCGCATGAGCGTATATAGCAGCCTTTTTTCATTATTTCCTCATTGGCATACATGGAACGATAGAATTTTTCCTGCCACTCCGAAAGGGCATAAGGTTTTACCGGGGGCTCAATGTCTTCAAGCTCGGGAAAATCCTCAACCTCTGCACCGACTGATACTGCCAGCATGGGATATTCGTCTTTTTCAGTATCCAAACGCTTAAAATCAGCTAAAATATCATCATAATCTTCGTAATACTTATCTAATCCCAGGACTACGTTTTTTACGGTAGCAGATGCAAGTATAGGAGATATTTTTGGATTGGAATTTACAATTTTATATATATCATCGACTGAAGTGAATGAGTATGAATAGACGGAGGTTTCCTCATTTGCTGTGTAAGTATAAGCGTAATTTTCCCCGGGCTTTTCGGCGCATCCCAAAAGAGTACCTATACCTACCGGTACAAACTTTCCGTCTATGCTGATAGAAACAGATCCTTTTACGATAATTTCAAGAGTTTCTACCTTATCACCGGCTTTATGAAGAATCTGATTTGGATTAAGAGTTATAAGCCCCATGTCTCTCCTTACAGAATGAAAAATAGAATATTTTGAACTTCATATGAATAAAGCTAATTTAATTATAAACGTATTTTTGATAGTTATTTATTAAAGTTTGGTAAATATATTTCAATTTCTATAAAATAAGCTAAATGGGGCAAAAACATCTTGAAATAAAGCATGTAAAATAATATATTAGAATTATATTTGGGAGGAGAGATGATGCGCTTTTTGTGTGCGTCAGCTTTTCTCCTTTTTATTTGAGAGTAAGCAAAATCCTTTTTTTGATGAGGAATAATATGCAGTTTTCATATCAGTTTGATGTTGCCGGAATAATGGTAATATTGACAAGCTTAATATGTGCCTGGATTCGTCCCAAGCTTATGAAGAACTTTGGATTTAGTCTGAAGCTTCTTATTTGCTGCTCCATTGCATATAATATACTTGATTCTACGACAATAATTCTGCTAAAGATGGCAAAGCCCGGAACATATTACGTTACATATTTTTTACTTGTAGGGTATTTTTGCGTTTTATACCTGATTCCTTATAGTGCAACAAGGTATTTTTATGAACTTTGTGGCGAAAGAGCTGACATGATTTTTATGAATGTCAGTCTTATAGCCATGATATTTCTTGCAACATTCGGAAATGTAATTTTTCATTTTTTCTTTTTCCTCGATAGGAATACCATGGAATATACACATGGTACTGCTATTTGGATCACCTTTGCTTATTATCTTCTTTGTGCGTGCCTTGTTGGTATTTGTGCCGTAAGGCATTCGAGATATCTTGGGCATGTCAGAAAAAGACTTCTTATCACAGTATTTTTTATCACGATTTTTTCTCTTGTTTATCAGGCCTTTTTACCCGAAGAATCCATAACTGGACTGGTTATAGCACTGGCGGTTGCCATGACCATCGTTGTATTCTGCTTTGTTGATGTTACGGTAGATGAACTTACAGGTCTCAATAACAGAACAGGTTTTGTTCGTTCCTGCGATGAACTTATGAATAAGCAGAATATGGATGGCTATTCCATGATAAAAATCCAGGTGTATCATATGCAGGAGCTTAATGAACGCACCGGAATGGAGAATGGTGACAGGGTATTGACTATACTTGCGGATGGCATTCAAAGGTGTGTTGATAACGCAGAACATAGAGCTGTATGCGGTAGAATAGGGGGAGATACATTTGCGGTTCTTACAGATGAAGAGCTTTCAATCAGTACTTTGGCATCTTCTGATTTGTCGGAATCCATAAGGAACCCTCTTACCGGACTTGATTATGCAGTTTCGTTTTATGCCGGAGTGTACAGACTTGAAAAGGGTGATACCGATATAGACAAAATGCTCGATCATGCGGGGTATGCATTAAAATGGGTATCGGGTAATTTCAAGACGAATGTTGCTTTTTACGATTCGGATATACGCAAAGAAGACGAGCACAGAAAATCGGTCGAGCAGAGAGTCAGAGGTGCAATACTTGACAGAGAATTCAAGGTATATCTGCAGCCGGTGTGCGATACCATGACAAGGGAGAGAATAAGTGCAGAAGCACTCGTCAGATGGATCGATTCTAAGAATCAGATGATCAATCCCTCTGATTTCATACCTATATTGGAGAAAAACGGATTTATCACGGAACTTGATCTTTACGTTCTTGAAGAAGTGTGCAGAATGCTTCGTGAATGGATGAATCAGGGGATGGCAGTAGTGCCCGTGTCGGTTAATTTTTCAAGAGTTGATGTTGATCATCACGGAATAGTCGAAGAAATTGTGGCAATAGTGGATAAATATCAGCTTGATCATAAGCTGATAAAAATCGAATTAACTGAAAGTGCCTTTAATGATAATATGGAGAATATTATCAAGATGCTGTCAAAGCTTCGTGAACATGGCTTTGTTATTATGATGGATGATTTTGGAAGCGGATATTCCAACCTCAATATGTTTAAAGACATGCCTGTGGATGTTGTGAAGATTGATATGTATTTCCTTAGAAATATTGAGAACAGTGAAAAGGGAATGATTGTTCTTGAATCTGTTGTTGATATGGCAAAGAGACTGGGACTTAAGATAGTTGTGGAGGGAGTTGAAACTCAGGAGCAGTATGATTATATAAGAAAACTGAGATGTGAGATGATACAGGGCTTCTACTTTGCAAAGCCAATGCCATCCGAGATATTCCCCGACCAGGTTACAGCCGGGTAATATCACTCAACGATTTACTGTGATGACAGCCTTTGCAAACTCATTTATTTTAGATTTACCGCTTACAAGATCATATATATTTGAAGCAGCAACCGTTTCTTTTAAAAGCATATACTCCCTTTCGGGAAGTGCTTTATATGCGTCTGACAGCTTTGAAATTACAGGGATGCTTGAGCATTCCTGTAGTTTTTTGAGAAGAGGAGATGCATTTTTGTTTAGGCCGAGAATTCTTATGTATGAACAGGGACGTTCTTTGTCTTTGACATAGTTTGAAAAGCTCTCCTTTGTCATTCCGAGAAGAATGTGCAGGAGGGCACGGCTGATCCTTGTATAGGTAATATCCTTTGACTTAAGTGCTGCCGTAAAATCGGTAATGCATGAAAAACCGGCTATATGAGATGTGATTTTATCTGACAGATCAGAAGATACATCAAGGTATTTATCAAAACCGTTATTCTTTTCGGACAAAAGCTTAAAGTGCATAAAATCAGAAAAATCATCAATATGCATTGCAAAATGACCGGAGTTTTGGATAGTTTCTTTTAAAACATCCACTGCGGACTTAGGTATATAAGAAGTTAAAGCATTAGGGTCATTGAAGCTAAAGCCTTCAGACTCAATAAGAAATCTGATTGCTTTTGCGGAAGAATAAATATCGGGGGTATCCGAAAGGCTGACATCATCATAGGATGAACCTTTTCTTTTTATACAAAAGGGAACAATACTGCTTTTTTGTAATTTGAGTGCTTTTATATATTCTGTACCCAATATATCGTTAGCGTTTGAAATGACCGATATATCGCTTCCTAAATATGAGGATAGGGCACAAGACCTTGCTGCTGCATAATTTTTTCCGGATTTTAAATTTTCTTTTAAAAGAAAAGAATATTCCTCCGGTTCGTCCAGAAGAACAGAAGCGATGTTTTCCAAAGCTTTAACATTTCCGGATTCGGAGCCAAAGCCAAGGAAATCAATACAGCCTGAATTATTTAGGATTGAAATGGCACCACCGGCGAAAAATTCTGCGCTGGATGTGCTATAATATACAGGCAACTCTAATACGAGGTCTGCTCCGCAAAGGAGCGCCATTTTAGTTCTTGCATATTTATCGAAAATTGCAGGAGCGCCGCGCTGGGTGTAATCACCGCTCATTATGACGACAGCATAATCGGACCCGGTCTGTTCTTTCAGAGTCCGGATCAGATATTCGTGTCCATAGTGGAAGGGATTAAATTCAGCTACGATTCCTACAGTCTTCATAAAAAATATATTATCATGGAGGTTTAATAATGAAAATACTGGTTATCAATTGCGGAAGCTCGTCTCTTAAGTTTCAGCTTATTGATTCAGAGACGGAAAAGGTAATTGGAAAGGGACTTTGTGAGAGAATAGGCATTGACGGTAGAATAAGTTTTACTCCCGGTGATGGCGATAAGATTACAAAGGATACTGCAATACCCGATCACAATCGCGCAATTGAACTTGTTATCGAAGCACTTACAGATGCAGATTCCGGAGTTATCGGTTCTTTAGAGGAAATCGGTGCAGTCGGACACAGAATCGTACATGGCGGAGAGAAGTTTACAAAGTCTGTTGTAATTGATGAAGAAGTAATTAAGGCAATAGAAGAGGTTTCGGATCTTGCTCCTCTTCACAATCCCGCAAACCTGATCGGCATAAGAGCATGTCAGAAGGTAATGCCTAATGTGCCTATGGTTGCTGTGTTTGATACCGCATTTCATCAGACTATGCCGCAGGAAGCATACCTTTACGGAATACCTTATTCTTTATATGAAAAGTATAAGATCCGCAGATACGGTTTTCATGGAACAAGCCACTCTTATGTAAGTAAGAGAGCTGCCGAAATGCTTGGAAAGGATTATTCAGAGCTTAAAACAATCGTATGTCATCTTGGAAACGGAGCATCTGTTTCTGCAGTAAAGAACGGTAAATGCGTAGATACATCAATGGGTCTTACACCTCTTGAAGGTCTTATAATGGGAACAAGAAGCGGAGATATCGATCCTTCAGTTGTTGAATTTATTATGAAGAAGGAAAATTGTGACGCTTCCGAAGCAGAGAATATACTTAATAAGAAATCAGGTGTGTATGGACTTTCCGGAGATGTTTCTTCAGATTTCCGTGATCTTGAGGATGGCTATAATGCAGGTGATGAAGGCTGTATCAGAGCTATTAATACTTTCTGCTATCGTGTTTCCAAATACATTGGTGCATATGCTGCGGCAATGGACGGAGTTGACTGTGTATGCTTTACAGCCGGTGTAGGTGAAAACGGACCCCTTGTAAGAAATATTATCTGTGAGAGACTTGGCTTCCTTGGAATAAAGCTTGATAAGGAAGCAAATGAAGTTCACGGAAAAGAGAAGGTTGTTTCAACTGAAGACTCTACGGTTAAGGTACTTGTTGTTCCTACAAATGAAGAACTTGCAATCGCCAGAGACACAAATGAACTTTGCAAGTAAGAAAATAATAAAATTACATTGACAACTGCTTTGGAAATGCATATAATAGCAAGAGTGTGTTGACAAATGCAAATGACCATTTATGGTTCATGATATGAACGCTGTAAGGAGGTGTTACCGAATGTCTATCTGCCCTAAGAATAAGTCTTCTAAGGGTCACAGAGACCAGAGAAGAGCAAACTGGAAAATGACTGCTCCCACACTGGTTAAGTGCAGCCACTGTGGCGCACTTATGCAGCCTCACAAGGTATGCAAGAAATGTGGCTACTACAACAAGAAGAGCGTTGTAGCAAACGAAGATTGATAATCATTTGATAATCATATCAAACCCGAGATTCTTTGGAATCTCGGGTTTGTTGCTTTTTCTTATTTTTTCTAGTAAACTTTTCTCATATATTCATATAGATTGGGGAGAAACAATGGCGGATTTAGTAAGAGTTGCAGTTGATGCAATGGGAGGAGACAATGCACCATACGAGATTGTAAAGGGTGCAATTGAAGCACTACAGGAATCTGACAGACTTAAGATTTTTCTTGTAGGCAAAGAACAGATTGTAAAAGATGAACTTTCAAAATATACCTATGATTCAGACAGGGTAGAGGTTGTTAATGCCGAGGAAGTAATTGAAATGGCAGAACCTCCTGTTATGGCTATCAGAACCAAGAAGGATTCTTCTATAGTTAAGGCTATGTTTCTTGTAAAACATGGCGAGTGTGATGCATATGTATCTGCGGGAAGTACCGGAGCTACACTTGTAGGAGGACAGGTCATAATCGGCAGAATTAAGGGAGTTGAGAGATCACCCCTTGCACCGCTTATTCCTACTCGTAACGGGGTATCGCTTCTTATAGACTGTGGTGCCAACGTTGATGCCAGACCATCTCATCTTGTTCAGTTTGCGAAGATGGGCTCTGTATATATGGAAAACTTTTGCGGAGTTAAAAATCCGAGAGTCGGTATTGTGAATATCGGTGCTGAGGAGGAAAAGGGAAATGCCCTGGTCAAAGAAACATTTCCTCTTTTAAAGAACTGCCCTGATATTAACTTTATAGGGTCGGTTGAAGCAAGAGATATTCCTCAGGGTGTTGCTGATGTAATAGTTTGCGAAGCCTTTACCGGTAATGTAGTGCTTAAGATGTATGAAGGAGTGGCTACAACATTGCTCAAAGTTGTAAAAGAAGGACTTATGAGTAATCTCAGAGCTAAAATCGGTGGACTTCTGATCAAACCAACTCTGAAAAAAGTACTAAAGGCATATGATATGGATCAGTACGGTGGAGCACCTATGCTTGGACTAACGGGACTTGTTGTTAAGACTCACGGAAGTGCAAAGTCTGTAGAAGTTAAAAACAGTATTTTGCAGTGTGTTACTTTTACCGAGCAGAACATTGCGGAGAAGATAAAAGAGTCTATTACCGCAGAATCATAAAAAGTACTTGTAAAGGAACTATAAATAGTATTATAGTTTTATAACACAAACAGTATTTTGTGAATCAGTTATAAAAGGAATGGAGAACTTATGGAATTCGAAAAACTTAAGGAAGTTATTGCTAACGTATTAAATGTCGACGTAAATGAGATTACAATGGACTCTACTTTTACAGATGACCTCGGTGCTGACTCACTTGATGTATTTCAGATCATCATGGGTATTGAGGATGAATTTGACGTAAAAATTGATGCAGAGCTTGCTGAGAAAATTTCAACAGTAGGTGAGGCAGTAGAGCTTCTCAAAAAAGCCAGAAACGAAGGCTGATAGGTAAATAATTACGACTTAAGGGTGATATGGAGCAGAGCTCACCATTTTTGCTTTGCATCATATCACTTTGTTGTTTATATATAGTTATCTTTAAAGACCGATATCAATCGTAAACACATGATAAATATTCGTTTTTAGATGAGGTGAAAAAATATGATAGGCGATAATGAACTTAATGAATTACAGGAAAACATCGGATATCATTTTAAAAATAAAGGACTTTTGCTTCAGGCGTTAACCCACAGCTCCTTTGCCAATGAGCAAAAAATTAATAAACGTAACGATTATGAGAGACTTGAGTTTTTGGGAGACGCAGTGCTTGAACTTGTGTCAAGCCACTATTTATTCAAGGAGTACCCTGATAAAAGAGAGGGTGAGATGACCAAAATGAGAGCAGCTATGGTATGTGAGCCTGCTCTTGCTTATTGTGCTGCGGCTATTCATCTTGAAAAATATCTTATTTTGGGAAAAGGTGAAGAGGCAACAGGCGGTCGATATAGAGAATCAATTATTTCGGATGTGATGGAGGCAATTATCGGTGCTATATATTTGGATAGCGGAATAGATGCTGCCAAAGCTCACATTGAAAAATTTATTTTGGATAATCCTGAGGAAAAACAGATTTTTTATGACAGCAAATCAATGCTTCAGGAAATGGTGCAAAAGGACACAGGGGTTGACCTGCGCTATGAAATTTGTGGCGAAAAAGGTCCTGAGCATGATAAAATATTCGAAGCTGCGGTTTACGTAGGTGATAAAAAATTGGGAGAGGGGTCAGGAAGGACTAAAAAAGCAGCAGAGCAGAAGGCTGCATATCAGGCAATCCTGGAATTAAAAAAAGAGTAACATGTATTTAAAAAGCATTGAAATTCACGGCTTTAAGTCGTTTGCAAATAAGATAAAACTTGATTTTCATAATGGAATATCAGGAATTGTCGGACCTAACGGTTCAGGTAAGAGTAACGTCGGAGATGCTATGAGATGGGTTCTTGGTGAACAGAGAATCAAACAGCTTCGAGGCGGTACTATGCAGGATGTTATCTTTGCTGGAACGGAGCTGAGGAAACCCTTAGGCTACGCATATGTCGCTATAACGCTTGATAATTCAGATCATGCGCTTCCTATTGATTATGATGAAGTAACTGTCTCCAGAAGGTTGTATCGCTCCGGAGAGAGTGAATATATGATTAACGGTAACTCATGCAGATTAAAGGATGTTAATGAGCTTTTCTTTGATACGGGTATCGGTAAAGAGGGGTACTCTATCATAGGACAGGGTCAGATTGAACAGATTCTGTCAAGTAAGCCTGAGGACAGACGTAATCTTTTTGATGAAGCTGCGGGTATTGTTAAGTTTAAATCCCGAAAGGATACGGCAATTAAGAAGCTTGAGCAGGAAAAGCAAAATTTAACCCGTGTTAACGATATTCTTTCCGAGCTTGAAAAACAGGTGGAGCCTCTTGAAAAGCAGTCCGAAGTTGCAAAGGTTTACTTAAAACACAAGGAAGAGCTAAAAACACTCGATGTTAACATGTTCCTTCTTGAGAACCAGGCTCAGAAAAAAACTCTTGAGGAATCGGAACAGAATCTTAAAGTCGCATCCAAAAATCTGGAGGATGCGGTAACTAAATATGAAGATACCAAGAATAGATATGAAGAGATTCAGGGAGAACTTGAGGTTCTTGATCATGATATTGAAGAGGCAAGAGCTAAGATAACCGACACTTCGGTTAAGCGAGAAAAGCTGGAAGGCCAGATTGGTATCATGAACGAGCAGATTCGTTCAGCTACCAGTGAAGCCGATCATTTTGAAAAGAGAAAAACTGATGAAGAGGCTAAAATTACCGAGAAGGAAAAGGAAAGAGATAAAGTCCTTGCAGTAAAGAGTGAGATTGATAAGGAACTTGAAGAACTTTCAGCTGATCGGCAACAAGCCCGTAAAAAACTTGATGGTATCCTTCTTCAAATCAGTGACATAAATAATGAAGTAGAGAATTGCAAGAGCAAAATTATTGAGACTTTAAGCGAACGTTCTACTATAAAGTCAAAGCTTAGTTCTCTTGATACCAGACAGGAACAGATTAATATACGCAAGGCGGAACTGACCGGTAAACTTGTAAAAGCAAGGTCTGACGAGTCACTGCAGGAAGAAATAATCAAAAAACTACAGGCAGAATTTGATCAGATAACTGAGGAAATTCGTTCAATGAATACCAGGAAGAAGGATTCTGAGAATGAATTAAACGGCATCAGGGACAAGCTTTCCAAAAAAGATGAAAGACTTCGCGATATTCAGAATCTGTATACACAGCAAAAATCAAAGCTTGAAGCACTAAGCAATCTGACAGAACGCTATGAAGGATATGGCGGCAGTGTTAAGAAGGTAATGGAGCGTAAGGATGAAAATCCGGGTATAATCGGTGTAGTTGCTGATATTATCAAAACACAGCCTGAATATGAAACGGCTATTGAAATTGCACTTGGCGGAAATATTCAGAATATTGTAACGGACGATGAAGATACTGCCAAGGATATGATTGAATATCTGAAGAAAACAAGAGCAGGAAGAGCAACGTTTCTGCCGCTTACCAGTATTCGAGATCCCCAGGAATTCAAGGCCCAGGAAGCGCTTAATGAGAAAGGCGTTCTCGGAATGGCAGACGAACTTGTTGACACCGAGGACAGATATAAAAGTGTGGCAAAGGCCATGCTTGGAAGAATTGTAGTTGTTGATACGGTCGACAATGCCGTAAAAATTGCAAGAAAATACAAATATACCATAAGAATGGTCACTCTTGAGGGAGAACTTCTTGTACCTGGTGGAGCTATAAGTGGTGGTACCTTCAGAAATAACTCAAATCTTCTCGGTAGAAGAAGAGAAATGGAAGACCTTGAGAAAAATACCAAAAAATGCAAGGAAGATATTGCTCTTATTCAGAAAGAGATAGAGGATACTAAAAAACGCAGAAATGAACTGCGAGTAAGCATAGAAGAATTAAGAAATTCACTCCAGACCAAATTCATTGAGCAGAACACTGCGAGAATTAACGTTGAGAATGAGAGAGAGAGACAAAGTCAGCAAAAGGGAAATTACACAGATCTCAAGACTGAGAGTGAAGCAATAGAACAGCAGATGGTCGATATCAAAAAGGAGCGTGAAGAGTATAAAGAAGCTCTGGAGCTTTCCGAGAAGACAGAAAAAGAACAGGCACAGAAGGTATCGGAATATCAGGCTAAGCTTGAAACGCTGCATGCTGAAGAGGAAAAAGAGTCTGAGAATGTATCTTCCTGGGATATTCAGTATGAGAAAATTCTTCAGAAGGAAACCTTTGAACAGCAGAATCTTGACCGTATAAACGGCGAGATCGGTGATGAAAAAGCTGCTCTTGAAGAAATTCTTAATTCTATTAAGGAAAATAATGAGATTCTTTCTCAGAGAAAGAAAGACATTGAAGAAATCAGACTTACGATTGAAAGTTCCAAGGATGTTCAGACAGATGTTAGCAAAGAGCTTGAAGAGAAGAGAGCAAGAAAAGAAGAACTTACGGCTTCTCAGAAAAATTTCTTTAAACTGACCGAAGAACTGAATCATACTATGAACGGTCTTGATAAGGAAGTGACAAGACTTGGTGCCAGATGCGAGAGAGCTAAGGAGGCAATCGAGACACAGATTAACTATATGTGGGATGAGTATGAGATTACTCTTACAGATGCTGCGGCTCTCAGAAATGAAGAGATGACGGATATGTCTTCCATGAAGAAGCAGATCGGAACCCTCAAGGATGCCATAAGAAAACTTGGGGATGTCAATGTCAACGCTATTGAGGACTATAGAATTCTCATGGAGAGATATACATTCCTTAAAACTCAGCATGATGATCTGGTTGCCGCTGAACAGCAGCTAAGAGAGATTATTACTGAACTTGACGAGTCCATGAGAAAACAGTTCATGGAAGAATTTACTAAAATTCAGACAGAGTTTGACAAGGTATTTAAAGAAATGTTTGGAGGAGGTAAGGGTACTCTTGAACTGGTTGAGAATGAAGACATTCTTGAGGCAGGTATCAGAATCAACGCACAGCCTCCGGGAAAGAAACTTGTTAACATGATGCAGCTTTCGGGTGGTGAGAAAGCTCTTGCTGCTATAGCACTTCTTTTTGCTATACAGAATCTGAAACCCTCACCCTTCTGTCTGCTTGATGAGATTGAAGCTGCACTTGATGAGAACAATGTTGTTAGATTTGCTCAGTATCTGCATAAACTCAAGTCAACACAGTTTATTGTAATTACGCATAGGCGTGGTACAATGGAAAGTGCTGACAGACTCTATGGTATTACTATGCAGGAGAAGGGCGTTTCAACGCTCGTCAGTGTTAATTTGATTGATAAGGAGTTGACTGACTAATGGCTAACGGCTTTTTTGCGAAACTTTCAAGCGGTCTTTCAAAAACCAAGGAAGGTGTAGTAAAGGGAATAAATAATGTTCTGAGTAATTTTTCTACTGTTGATGAAGAGTTTTATGAAGAACTTGAAGAGACTCTTATTATGGGAGACATTGGAGTCAATGCTACCAGCAGGATTATGGATAAACTTAGAGAACAGGTCAGGGATAATCATATAACCGATACCTGGGCCTGTAAGACACTGCTTATATCCAATATCCGTGAACAGATGAAGACCGATGATGATACTTATGATTTTGAAAATCATAAAACTGTTATCTTTGTAATTGGAGTAAACGGAGTCGGAAAGACAACTTCTGTAGGTAAGCTTGCAGCGCATTACAGAAGGAAAGGTAAGAAGGTTCTTGTTGCCGCTGCGGATACATACAGAGCAGGGGCTACGGAGCAGCTTCGTGAATGGACAGAACGTGCGGAGGTTCCGCTTATTTCCGGAAAAGAAGGCGCAGATCCCGCAAGCGTTATTTATGATGCAGTAGCTGCATTTAGATCCAGAAACTGTGATATTTTGATGATTGATACGGCAGGAAGATTACACAATAAAAAGAATCTGATGGAAGAGCTTGCAAAGATGAACAGGATTCTGGATAAGGAGCTGCCTGATGTACGCAGGGAGAATTTTATCGTGCTTGATGGTACTACAGGTCAGAATGCTATTTCACAGGCAAGAGAATTTGGTGAAGTGGCAGATCTTACGGGAATTGTGCTCACAAAGCTTGACGGAACAGCAAAGGGGGGAATAGCTGTTGCCATTGTTTCTGAGCTAAATATACCTGTCAAATACATCGGGGTCGGAGAGAGTCTTGATGATCTTGAGAGATTTAATTCCGATCAGTTTGTTGATGCACTTTTTGACTAATTATATGGTTCCACACTTTAAAACAAGAGGAGATTGCAATGTCTGAGGAAAAGAAGAGTCTTACACTTCCTGCATTTGAGGAAGCTTATGAAGACGTGAAAAAAGTTACACTTGAAACAAAACTTATTTTCAGTGATTACTGGAGTGCTACCACCGGTAACAAGGTATATTTAAAGCCGGAGAACCTTCAGAGAACAGGTGCATATAAGGTAAGGGGGGCATATTACAAGATTTCAACCATGTCTGAGGCTGAAAGAGAAAAAGGTCTTATTACAGCCTCTGCCGGCAATCATGCTCAGGGTGTAGCGTATGCTGCAAAGAGCTATGGGGTAAAGGCTACAATTGTTATGCCTACATCAACACCTCTTATTAAAGTTAACAGAACAAAGGCACTTGGCGCCGAAGTAATTCTCTATGGCGATGTTTATGATGAGGCTTGCGATCATGCTCTTAAGCTTGCAGAGGAAAAAGGATACACTTTTGTTCATCCTTTCGATGACCTTGATGTAGCGACCGGACAGGGAACAATTGCAATGGAGATAATCAAGGAGCTTCCCACTGTTGACATGATTCTGGTGCCTATAGGTGGAGGCGGACTTGCAACAGGTGTGAGTACACTTGCAAAGCTCCTTAATCCCAAGATAAAGGTTATCGGTGTTGAACCCGCAGGCGCAAATTGTATGCAGGAAAGTCTGAAAAACGGTAAAGTTACAACTCTTCCTACAGTTAATACAATAGCTGACGGTACCGCAGTTAAGACACCCGGAGAGAAGATTTTTCCTTATATACAAAAAAATATAGATGATATAATCGCAGTTCCGGATGAGGACCTTGTTGTTTCTTTCCTTGATATGGTTGAGAATCATAAGATGGTTGTAGAAAATTCCGGCCTTTTGTCTGTTGCCGCTCTTAAGCAGTTAAATGTAAAGGATAAGAGAATTGTCTGCGTTCTATCTGGTGGTAACATGGATATTATCACCATGTCTTCTGTTGTACAGCAGGGACTGATTATGAGAAACAGAATATTTACTGTTTCTGTTCTGCTTCCTGACAAGCCGGGACAGCTTGCACAGGTTGCTGGAGTTGTTGCAAAGACAGGTGGTAATGTGATAAAGCTTGAGCATAACCAGTTTGTATCAATAAACAGAAATGCGGCTGTGGAACTTCGAATTACTCTGGAGGCATTTGGAAGCGAACATAAGACTGAGATTATGAAAGTCCTTGAGGAAAACGGATATAAACCCAGACTTGTTCGCACAAACATTTAAATTATATGAAGTATGCTGAAAAGATAACAAAAAAAGGAACAGACTATTTGCTGATTACTTTCGGAGCTTTTTTGTATGCGATAGGTACAAGCTTACTTAACGATCCGAATAATATTGCTCCCGGTGGACTTACGGGGGCAGCAATAGTTCTTAACAGAATAGTACCTATAGGAACCGGTATATGGTTCATGGTAATGAATATACCGATTTTGTTTCTGGCAATATATAAATTTGGAATAAGATTTACGATTTCTACGGTATACGCTACTGTTGCCAACTCGATTTTTACGGACCTACTGGCAAAATATTGCACGGGTTATATTGTAAAGGACGTAATACTTGGCGTAATATTCGGCAGTGCTTTTGTTGCTGTGGGTATCGGAATTACATTCAAATGCCATGCTACTACCGGCGGTACAGATGTTATAATTAAAATACTAAGATTGAAATATCCGCATATAAAAACCGGCGTTTTATTCATGATGATAGATGTTTTTGTAATAGCTTTTGCCGGTCTTGTTTTAAAGGATATAAAGGTTGTTCTTTATTCATTTTTGGGAGTTATGATCACATCCTATGTGATTGATTTTGTTTTGTACGGAAGAGATGAGGCAAAACTGATCTACATCATTACGGATAATACCGACAAGATAACAGCAAGACTCCTTGAAGAACTTGATGTCGGAGTAACACATGTATTTGGAAAAGGTGCGTACAGCGGAGAGGATAAAAAGGTCATACTTTGTGCTATAAGTAAGAGACTTTCTCCTCTTGCTGAGGATATCGTACGAGAAGAAGATCCTGAGGCATTTATGATTATTACCAGAGCATCAGAGATATTCGGAGAAGGATATAAGAGCTATTTTGATGAACGGATATAATATTTATGAAAAATACTGAGAATCCAAAACACAATAGCAAAATGGTTAAAAACACCAGGAACCTGATTTCTGTTATTTTTCTAAGCCTGGTAAGTATTCTCGCACTTTCAACATGCATAGGATTGCTTTTGAGTAATGCTGCCACTAAGAGACAGGCGGACGCTTCCAGAAGTGAGCTTGATGTTCTTGAGAATGAAGGCTATTATACAAAAGCTCAGGCCAAACAACTTATTGAGAGGGCTGAATCTGCAGCACGTAAAGAAGAAGGAGATATTATACGCTCGCAGTTTAGGGAAAAGCTTGTTGAAGGCGACAAACTTGGTGCTGTAAGGGCATTGTACCCTGATGAAATTGTTACTGAGTATGGCGGCCAGTATTTCTTTACTCCCATATTGGAAGATATTGATAATAGTTCGATATTCCCTGATGAAATGGTGCTTTCTGATGATGGGAATATATATTACGGGGGAGAAAACAGCAATATTGTGCTGACACGAGGAATTGATATTTCAAGGTCCCAGGGAATTATTGATTTTGTCAAGGTCAAGGAATCAGGTATAGATTTTGTAATGATAAGGGTCGGACTTCGCGGGGCAGCAGAAGGACAGATCCTTGAGGATGATCTTTTCAAGACAAATATCAGACAGGCACAAAAAGCAGGATTGGATGTAGGAGTTTATTTCTACTCACAGGCTATAAATGATAAGGAAGCAGTTGAAGAAGCTGATTTTGTTATTAATCTTCTGGAAGGTTATGAAATCACTTATCCGGTTGCTATTGAGCTTGAACAGGTTAATTCTGCTGACGCAAGGACTGCAAAGCTTACTATGAGTCATTATACACAGATTGCAAAAGCCTTTTGCAATGAGGTGGAAAACGCAGGATATTCGCCAATGATAGCGGGAAATATAAGAACATTCAGCGAATTGCTTGATATTAGAAAGATAAAGACTTTCCCGGTGTGGGTTTCATATTATGGATTTCCTCAATATTATCCTTATGATTATTACATGTGGCAGTACAGCAAAACAGGAAAAGTTGACGGAATAGACGGCGAGGTTAATATGAATCTATGTATTTTTGCAAAGTAAAGTAAAAATACTTGACACAAAAAAGATAATGCGATAATATAAGCATCGTGCCTATAGTATCGCATTATTTGTCTTTTAAGATGGAGCAATGATGGAAAAGATTGTTGAGCAGGGGCTTTTATATGATTTTTATGGAGAGCTTCTGACGGCCCATCAGAGGCAGGTATATGAGGATGCAGTGTATAATGACCTTTCACTTGTTGAGATTGCGGAAGAATACGATATCAGCAAACAGGGTGTGCACGATCTTTTAAAAAGATGTACTAATTCTCTTGAAGGATATGAGAAGAAACTTCATATGATAGAGAGAACAGACAGAATCAGGAAGCAGCTTGGAGAAATGGCAGCTGCAGTATCCGATGACAAACTTGAGGATGAAGAATTGAGAACAAAAATCCTTGAGGCAATAGAATCAATCAAAGAGGAGTTGTCATAGTTTATGGCATTTGAAAGTTTATCCGATAAACTGCAGAACGTATTTAAAAATCTGCGAGGCAAGGGACGCCTTTCGGAGGAAGATGTCAAGGTTGCCATGAAGGAAGTTAAGATGGCACTTCTTGAAGCAGATGTAAACTTCCGTGTAGTTAAATACTTTGTAAATAAAGTACAGGAGAGAGCTGTAGGTGAGGACGTATTAAGCGGTCTGAATCCTGCGCAGATGGTTGTTAAGATTGTTGATGAAGAGCTGACAGCTCTCATGGGATCAGAAATCACTGAGATACAGTTTCAGCCCGGTAAGAGCATTACTGTGATCATGATGTGTGGTCTTCAGGGTACCGGTAAGACCACCACAGCAGCCAAAATAGCCGGCAAGGTTAAGCTTAAAGGTAAAAAACCGCTGCTTGTAGCATGCGATATTTACAGACCTGCTGCTATTGATCAGTTACGCATAAATGCTGAAAAGCAGGAAGTTGATTTCTTTTCACTTGGTACTGACGTAAGTCCTATTGAGATTGCTAAGCAGGCAATAGCACATGCTGAGAAAAATAACGAGAATGTAGTTATTCTTGATACAGCGGGACGATTACAGATTGATGAAGAAATGATGCAGGAACTTGTGGCTATAAAGGAAGCGGTCACAGTTCACCAGTCACTTCTTGTTGTTGATGCCATGACCGGTCAGGCTGCGGTTGATGTAGCAGTACAGTTTAATGACAGAATCGGTATAGATGGTATTGTGCTGAGTAAGATGGATGGCGACACCAGGGGTGGTGCGGCACTTTCAGCCAGACAGGTTACGGGCAAGCCTATTCTTTACGTAGGTATGGGAGAGAAGCTCTCGGATCTGGAACAGTTTTATCCGGATCGTATGGCGAGCAGAATCCTTGGAATGGGTGATGTCCTTAGTCTTATAGATAAAGCTGTTGAAGCAAATCGCGAGAGAGATGAAGAAAAAGAACGCGAGATGGCTTCCAAGATGAAAAAGGGTAAAATTGATTTTGAGATGTACCTTGAGTCCATGAAGCAGATGAGAAACATGGGCGGTCTTGGAGCGATTATGGGAATGCTTCCCGGAATGGGAAAGATTAGTGATGATCAGCTTCCTGACGAGAAACAGCTTGCAAGAATTGAAGCAATTGTGCTTTCCATGACACCTGAGGAGAGAAAGAATCCCAAGCTTATGAGTCCTCAGAGAAAATACAGAATAGCTAAAGGATCGGGAAATGATATTGCAGATGTTAACCGCTTTATTAAGCAGTTTGAGCAGATGCAGAAGATGATGAAACAGATGCCCGGCCTTATGGGTAAAAAAGGAAGAAGAGGCCTTGGAGCTCTTGGCGGTCTTGGTAAAGGCGGCTTCAATAAATTTTTCTGATATATGATATGCAGATTCGGCTATCCCGGATTTCATATATAAGATGATTGCGGAGTAATTCGTTTATCATAGCAATTAACATTTTATTTTTATTTAAATGGAGGATTTTTAAAATGGCAGTAAAAATTAGACTTAAGAGAATTGGAAAGAAGAAGGTTCCTTTTTATCGTATCGTTGTATCTGATTCTAAGTTCCCTGTAAACGGTAAGTTCATCGAGGAGATCGGAACTTATGATCCTAACACAGATCCCAGCACATGCAAGGTAAATGAGGAACTTGCAAAGAAGTGGCTTTCAAACGGAGCTCAGCCCACAAACGTTGTAAATAAGATCTTCAAGCAGGCAGGCATCACCAAGTAATTAAACTAGGGGAAAATTCATGAAAGAATTGGTTGAAGTAATTGCAAAGGCTCTGGTTGATAATCCTGATGAAGTTGTGGTTAACGAGAAAAAAGAAGGCCGTAACATCGTCATAGAGTTGCACGTTGCACCTTCGGATATGGGTAAGGTGATCGGAAGACAGGGAAGAATAGCCAAAGCTATTCGCTCTGTTGTGAAGGCAGCATCTACCAGAGAAAATCTTAAGGTTGATGTAGAAATAGTTGACTGATTTAGCCAGCGTGGCATTGACAGGTTTTAGGCCGAATAAAGCAGTATAGCTTTATTCGGCTTTACTTTATTTACTCTTTTTATTTTGGGAGCTTTATATGCATTTTTATGTTATGACCTTGTTTCCGGATATGGTCCTTTCGGGACTGCGGACAAGCATACTTGCGAGAGGCATGGATAAAGAACTTATTCATGTAGAGGCATACAATATACGAGACTATGCCGATAACAAACATAATAAAGTAGATGATTATACCTATGGAGGCGGTGCCGGAATGCTCATGCAGGCTCAGCCTATTTACAGTTGTTATCAGGCTATTTTGAAAGTAATAAAAGAAAGAGAACCGGATGCAAACCCCAGGGTTGTTTACGTGACACCTCAAGGAAGTGTATTTAGTCAGGGGATGGCCAGGGATTTTGCTAAGGATGATAATATAATTTTTTTGTGTGGTCACTATGAAGGCATAGATGAGAGAGTTCTGGAGGAGATAGTGACTGACTATGTTTCGATCGGAGATTATGTTCTTACCGGAGGAGAGCTTCCTGCGATGGTTATGATAGATGCTGTTGCGAGACTTGTTCCCGGTGTGCTTAATAATGAGGAATCGGCTGAAACGGAATCTTTTGATGATGGACTTCTTGAATATCCACAATATTCAAGACCTGAAGTGTGGATGGAAAAGAGAGTACCTCCCGTTCTTCTGTCAGGAAACCATCAGAATGTTGATGTATGGAGATTCCAAAAATCGCTCGAACGCACAAAAGAGCGAAGACCAGAATTATATGATAAATATGTGGAAGAGCATCCTGAACAATTTACGCCAAAAGCTATAAAAAAGCGTAACAGGATATTGGATAAAATCGAAGACTGATTTTTGTAACAGTACGGGAAACAAAATCAGATAAAAGCATTCGTTTATAGATGAGGTATATATATGACAGAATATTTTCAGGTAGGCGTAATCGCCTCCACACATGGACTTAAAGGTGAAGTAAATGTTTTTCCCACAACTCAGGATCCGGATCGATTTCTTGATTTGAAAAAGGTTATTCTTGATACGGGACGCGATGGCAAAAAAGAACTGACAATTGAGAAAGTCCGTTTTAATAAGAAGTTTGTAATCGTTAAATTCAAGGAATTCAACGATATAAATGAAGTTGAGCGCTTTCGTCAGAAGGAGCTGATTGTCAGAAGAGAGGATGCCATAGCACTTGAAGAGGGTGAGTATTATCTTGCTGATCTTGAGGGGATGACTATTGTTGACGAGGACGGTAAGGAACTTGGAATCCTTAAACAGGTTATTCAGACAGGAGCTAATGACGTGTATGAAATGAAACGCACTGACGAAGATGCATCTGAGGATTCTGAAACAGTTATGATTCCGGGTATCAAAGAATGCGTAAAAAACATTGATCTGGAGAATAAAATAATGACCATACATGTGATGGATGGTTTATTTTAAAAGAGAATTTAGCACTTTATAGCGCCGCATAAGAAAAGTTCACGTGTATAGTTTCCTGTCAAGTACTGATTTTGCATCATCTTTTGCATTATCTGTAAACAATGTTTTTACTTCATGAAATATAATAAAATACATGAAGGGGGCATGCATGAAGGAAGGAAACGGCATTAGTTTAATGCAGTGTTCTTTGGCTACGCATTTTATAACTGCGTCTTTTTGTTATGCAATGAATATAAAATATAAGAATTAACCGCTTTATTAGATGATTTGTGAGGCATCTTAATAAAGCGGTTTTTATGTTTTATAGGAAGTTTTGATGCTCTTGTATGAAAAAGCTTTTTTGAGAACGACACTTTTGTTTTTTTATGTGTAAAGGAGACAAAATATGAAGAAAAAGGCAATTATTCTTACAATAATGGTAGCAATGGCATTATCTGTAACAGCGTGTGGATCGTCAGCAAAGGATACTTCTTCAGAAAAGGTTTACATCACTCCGGAGGGAAAAGAGAAGGCACCGCTTGCAGATGCTCCAAAAGTTACAGATACAAAAACGACGAAAGAAAAAACACAAAATACTAAAGTGACTGAAGAAGAGAATATTGAAACAGAGAATAGTGTAGTCGGTTATTACAAAATTGTGCATATGACAACCGATGGGGAGGATATAACAGAACAGATACAACAATTGGCCCAAATGGGGACAGGTATGTTTGCCATTGTAAATCCTGATGGAACGGGGCATATGAATCTCATGGGTGAAAAGACAGATTTTAACTGGGATGAGAAGTATTTTCATATGCATGATGATACGGTACAGGATGCAGATGTGGAATATACATATGCCGATGATACCTTGATTATAAAGCAGGACAGTGATGAAATGCAGTTTGTACGTATGTCTGCAGAGGAAAAGAAGGACTATGACGATGGTAAATACGATAAAACCATTGATGAAATTACTGATAGTATGCTCGATCAGGCATACGACGAAGCGTTAGGTGAGCTTGATAATGCTTACAATGATGCAATTGATGCTATTGATAACAGTGCTAAGGAGGCCTCGAGTGTAACAGGAGATGCGGATACAACATATCTTCCGGATTTGTCAGCTTCAAAGCATAATGATTCAGGGTACTATAAAATAATGGCTTTTCAGGAGAATTTGAAAACATATAGTGCTGATGAATTAGCCAAAGCCGGAGTGGAGTTTGATATGATGCTTTGCCCTGATGGCAAGGGATATGCTCATTTTATCGGAACATACTATGATCTTTCCTGGGATGATGGCACTATATATGTTGCCACTGATGAAGGACAGGAGAAAATGAATTACTTTAAGTCGGATTATGATGGTAAGACCATAATAACCATAAATGATTCATCTATGGCAATGGTATTTGAATATGTCAAGGAAGCAGATTCTACTTGTGATTGGACAGGAGTGTCGGGAATTGCGGAATAACTTCATTACCTGACAGGGGTATGAGCCGGATAAATAGATTCCTTCATAGATGAGGATATGATGAAGAAAGAGAGAATGTTATTATGGGAAAAAATTTAAGATCATATATGGTGATGTACATAATGACAGCGCTTGTGCTGAATGTAACAGCGTGTGGAAAAGGACAGACAGTTGTGGCAGGAAATGTAGAAAAAACGCAGATTGAGGAAAAAACAGAGAACTCTTTTGATAATTCGGAAGTTACAAATGAACAATCGGAATTTGAACAGGAAGATGCGAGCAATCAAACGGAATTCGGACAGGAAGATACGATTGAACAAACGGATGTCGAAGAGATAAAGACTCAGACAGAAACGCCATCAGAAGAAACGGAAGTGGGGTATTTAACAGAGGCTGAGTGCATTGATGAAATAGAAAAATTAAGAAATACAGAGCCGTTTATTCCAGATAATAAGGACACACTTTCCGAGATGGCTGATTGCGTTACGGTATCACGTATCCTTGATGAACAGGGAATGATTTTTTCAAAGATGGAAAATTCAAGAAAGGAGTTTCTCCGCTACCAAATTCTGTGCCAGATTATGTGGGGGCAAAACCTTAGTGAAGATATTGCTGAGACTATAGACGGGGAAACTGCCATTTCACTGGATAATGCAAAGCGTGTGTTTAGGGATGTGTACGGAGAAGAAAACTTTATCCCGGGAGAGTACGAAAAAGCTGATGATGAATACCTTTACCCGATGTTTGGCGACGGAGAACCATGGGAAAATGTAGAACATAAGCAGTTTTTCGAGGATGAAAAATATATTCTTTTGAGCGGCCCGGCCTTCTATGAGAGCAATGGTGGCGATGAGGAATTTTTGGGCTATGCAGATATATTATTTGCTAAAAATGATGCCAGTAGATATGGAGTGACATTGTTGTATGGAAAATATAGGAATGACAGGATAAAGGTCTCTTCTGTAGAAACTTCTTCAGAACTTGAGGGAACCGGTGGCAAGAACTATTCCGGAAAGAATCTTATTGATGGCGATTACAAAACGATTTGGGCAGAGGGCGTTTCCGGAACCGGAGTCGGCGAAAATGTTATCCTTCATCTAGATAAAAAGCAGCAGGTGTATGGGGTTCTTATTTGTAATGGATATACTGCAAGCTATGAACAATATAATAATAATGGTTTATTGACGGATATCACGGCAGATTTTGGGGATGGGAATACTGTAAGTGGCACTCTTTCAGGATATGCGTATGAAGGTTTCTCTGCAGAAAACCTGGCAGATATTAATAAAACAAAGTTTGAACTTGAAGAACCGGTAATTACTGACACGATAGTTATTACCATTACCGGAGCAAAAGCAGGGGTTAAATATGATGATACCTGTGTGAGTGAAATATTGGTTTATTAACGCATAGGATACTTGATTTCATCAGAAATACGGTATCTATATATTGTTGAAAATGGGGGGATATATGAAAAAGAAAAAAATGAAATCTTTTTTATCAGGAGCATTGATATTCGGAATGCTCATGAATCTTACGGCATGTGGAAGTACACTAAGCGGACAGGCAGGAAACCCGGAGAGCAAGGATACTGCATTTGAAAATAATAATGAAACGCAGGAAAAAGCAGAGAATAATGCAAAAATTGCAGAAGAAAATGCAATAGATATTGCTTTGAAGGAAAATCAGTCCGAACATGACATGGACACCCAAAAAGTAGACGAGTGCAAACTATATGAAGACACAAATGGCTGGTTTTTTGAACTTGTGCCATCAGGAGCGAATGAGAGTAACTGGAGAACATATGTCACATTTTCCGGGGATGGATCTTTTAGTGGCTCATTCATCAAGGATTTTTATACCACATCCGATAATGGTGAAGATAAGTCTTCTTTAGATGCGAATTTTACAGGCAGGCTTGGTGAGTGCAGACAGATTGACAATTATACCTGGAAAGCGAATATTGCTGAACTTACCTATGATGTATCTGAGGATATTCCTGAGGAATATTCAAAGGCGGGCGGCTTTGAAGGGTATGAGAACGGAAATTCAGAAATGACATTTTATCTTCCGGGAAAAGCTGTTGAAGCCCTTCCTCGAGATGTGGCAGCGGATCTTTTCGGAAATGATTTTGGAGTTTATGTGGGAACAGAGATGGATTGGGTGTTTGATACACCGGAGGATATCCCTTTTTACTGCATGACAACTTCCGATGGATGCTTTATGGGAAGAAATGAAAATGCCATAAATTCACTTTATGTCAAAAATCTGGCAAAATTCCCCGGTATTGTAAACCTTGAATTGCAATACAATTCAGACGGGACATATTACTGCGTGGATGGTGATGCAGACGGCAGTATGAAATTTATAAATACATGCTTTAAATATGATGAGATGAATCTTGATGTAAAGGAGTGCATAAAACATATATATGATGATTTTGATGATGAAAATCTGACTGTTTATGGTGATGGAGGGGAAAATGACAAAGATGACTGGATATATAAGCCTGACTATAAGTGGCTAAACGGTATGCAGTCAAAGTATGCTTCATGGAGTGTGGAAAATGCCGGGAACTATGTCTTTTATCATGCGAGATTTGTATGCCCATACATCAACGATTCAAGATATGTGTTTGCTTATATTACCGAATATCACAAAGCTATTGATGCAGTAGATGCCGAGACAATAGGATTTGCCCTGGGGTCTTTAAGCTTTTCAGGAAGAAAAGAAGATGTATCCTGCGCAGGCGAAACGGAAGGCGAACCTTATGAAGAAATGCTGATTTACTGTAAGTCTGGATCGGATCGAACCATAAAAGGCGATGAAGTTGAGTTTGTAAGGGAAGAAGATACAGAGAAAATTGAAAAGTACGGACTTGATCCCAATGAGTTTGATAACGATTATCAGATTGGAGGATATGACGGGGAATTCGAAGAATTCAAGCTTGCGTCAGATTGTCCTGTCTATGTTCAATATGCTCCCGATGGATTGCACAGATACATTTCTTATGAAGAATTGTGTGAGCATCTTTCACGATTTGAACCTGAAGGCCTTCTGATGAACATCATCTTGGATAAGGATGGAAATGTAGTGCTTATCAAGGAGCCCTATACACCGTAAACGTCTTTATTTTTGCTGATATTAACAGTGTTTGATGGTATAATTAATCTACCTATATATTTAACAGGCTATTGACGTACATCCTGCAATATTCAGTCAGATATAAACTATTCTTTATGGAGGATAATAATTATGGTGGATTATACGGAAGGTGCCGGATATCAGTATCACATTCATCTTAAGGAGGGTGATGTCGGAAGATATGTTATTCTTCCGGGTGACCCGGGAAGATGTGAAAAGATTGCGGCTTATTTTGATGATGCTGCGCAGGTGGCATATAACAGAGAATACAATACATACACAGGCTATCTTGACGGAGAAAAGGTAAGCGTGGTTTCTACCGGGATTGGAGGAGCTTCTGCGGCTATCGCCATAGAGGAGCTTCACAAGATTGGTGCGGATACCTTCATCAGAGTCGGAACATGCGGGGGAATGCAGCTTGATGTTATGGGCGGAGATCTCATAATTGTAAACGGAGCGATAAGAGCTGAGGGAACATCCAAAGAATATGCACCTATTGAGTATCCTGCTGTGGCTACATTTGAGGTTACGCAGGCACTCAGGGAATCGGCTTTAGAGCTTGGACTAAGACATCATGTGGGAGTTGTTCAATGTAAAGATGCATTTTACGGTCAGCATGAGCCTGAGACAAAGCCTGTATTTTATGAACTTCAGAACAAATGGGAAGCATGGAAAAGGTGCGGATGTCTTGGTTCAGAGATGGAATCGTCCACACTTTTCATTGTCGGGCAATGGCTTCGTGCAAGATGCGGTGCGATAATGCTTACAGTAGCTAATCAGGAGAGAGCGGCAGCCGGACTTGATAATCCGCAGGCCCATGATACGGATTCTGCAATTAAGGTTGCTGTATCAGCGATAAGAAAGCTTATTGCTGAAGATAAGAAGAACTCAAAATAAATGATAAGGATACGGCAGATACATATATGGCTGCCAATGGTAGTATGATGAAAAGTTATGATGAATTGGTTGAAATTGCCCTTGAAGCAAGAAAGATGGCATACACTCCCTATAGCCATTTTAAGGTTGGGGCTGCTTTGATGACAAAGGATGGCAAGGTATATAAGGGATGTAACATTGAAAACGCAGCTTATACACCTACCAACTGCGCAGAGAGAACAGCTTTCTTTAAGGCAATCAGTGAAGGCGAAAGAGAATTTGCTGCGATAGCCATAGTTGGAGGCTATGAAGACCGGGAAGAACTTGGCCTTTGCTCTCCCTGCGGTGTTTGCAGACAGGTAATGCGTGAGTTTTGTGAAGATGATTTTAAAATAATATTGCTTACAGGGCAGACTAATGGTGAAAATACCTATGAAGTATATGATCTGCCTGAGATTTTGCCACTTGGATTTGGTCCTAAAGACTTGAAAGTTAAGTAAAAAACCTTGACTGAGTCTGTCTATATGTGATAAACTCATGTATGTTGCGAAAATGACGGTCCTCTGGTACGCAGATGTATTTAAGAACGTCCATTTATATAGTATAGGAGAAAGCAAATGAATACAATCATTGCAGAGATCGAGAAGGAGCAGCTTAATCAGAACGCTCCCGAGTTCAACACTGGTGACACAGTACGTGTTTACAACAAGATTAAAGAAGGAAACCGTGAGAGAGTACAGGTTTTCGAAGGAACTGTTAAGAAGATTCAGGGTGGTTCAAACCGCACAACATTCACAGTTCGTAAGATTTCAAACGGCGTAGGTGTTGAGAAGACATGGCCACTTCACTCTCCTCTTGTTGAGAAGGTTGAAATTGTGAGAATGGGTAAGGTTAGAAGAGCTAAGCTTAACTACCTTAAGGGCCTCACAGGTAAGAAGGCAAAGGTCAAGGAAAAGGTTCGCTAAGAATGATTTCTTTGGTAAGGGCAGTTACTATTTAGTAATTGCCCTTCTTTCGTTTTATTACTAAACAAATTGCAGGTAAAAAATATGTATCGAAAAAATAGATATCAATCAATGTACCGGGAAAAAAAGAAGACAGTAACACCTGAACTTATAAGAGAAATCCTGTCCTGGGTGTTTTATACGGTAATCGCTGTTTTTGTAGCGTTTGTGCTTGTATTATCCTTTGGAAAGAGAGTCAGGGTAATAGGCGATTCCATGGAAACTTCACTATATAACGGGCAAAGTGTATTGGTTAATCGTATTGTTTACAAGCTTGTTTCACCTAAGAAGGATGATGTAATAGTGTTTTTGCCAAACGGTAATGAGAAATCCCATTACTACGTAAAGAGAGTAGTTGCAGGTCCGGGAGAGACAGTTAAAATTGTTGACGGAAATCTTGTTGTAAATGGTGAAACTGTTGTTACTGAGTCAAGGGAATATGATAAAATGGAAGAGGCAGGAATTGCCGAAAATGAAATAAAGCTTGGTAATGGTGAATTCTTTGTTCTTGGTGACAACAGAAATAGCAGTGAGGATTCACGAAGCGCCAATATAGGTGTTGTCAAAATATCAACTATAGCAGGTAAGGCATGGTTTTCTTTTGGTTCCAAAGAAGGAAAGACAGGCCTTATAGATTAAAGGGTAAACTATGAATAATTATCAGTGGTATCCCGGACATATGACTAAGGCCATGCGAATGATGCAGGAAAACATCAAGATGGTAGACCTTATCATAGAACTTACAGATGCAAGAATACCGATGTCAGGAAGAAATCCGGATATTGATAAGCTGGGACAGAATAAATCAAGGCTGGTTATCCTCAACAAGGCCGACCTTGCTGATCCTGAAATCAGTAAGGAGTGGATTGAATACTTTTCAAATACCGGAGCCAGAGTTATGGAGATGAACTCCAAGACAGGATCCCAGGTAAGGCAGGTTCTTGATCAGGTTACGGAGAGTTGCAGGGAGAAGATTGAACGGGATAAAAAAAGAGGAATTGTAAACAGACCAATCAGGGCAATGGTGGCCGGAATACCTAATGTGGGTAAATCTACTTTTATAAATAAGATATCCGGAAAAGCAGCGGCTAAAACGGGAAATAAACCCGGTGTTACAAAGGGAAAACAGTGGATAATGCTTGGGAAAAATTTGCAACTGCTTGATACTCCCGGAGTCTTATGGCCAAAGTTTGAGGATGAGACTGTTGGATTGCATCTGGCTCTTATAGGTTCCATGAATGATGAGAACCTTGATAAAGGTGAGCTTGCTGTGAGTCTTATCAGAATTTTGGATGACTGGTATCCGGGAACGCTTTCTGAGAAATATGGAGTTAGTGAGGAGCAGAAGCACTTATATGAAGAAAATCCATATGAGACACCTGAATCTTCGATTCTGACTGCAATTGCTGAAAACAGAAAGTTAATAAAACAGGGTGGTAAACCTGATTTGGACAGAGCTTGTATGCAACTGTTGGATGATTTTAGAAATGGTAGACTTGGAAAAATTTCGTTGGAGAGGCCAATATGAATAAAATGCAGGAATTCTTAAAAAATGCGGGAAGTACAATACTTACAGTAGTTATTGTGTGCGTTATTACTATGCTTTTTATGAAATTTGTAGCTCAAAGAACCGATGTTGACGGTGAATCCATGATGTATACACTGCATGATGGGGATGCCCTTATGGCAGATAAACTCACTTACAGATTTTCTGATCCAAAGCGTTTTGATATTGTAATATTCCCGTATCCACAGGATCCAAGTGAGTATTTTATTAAACGTGTAATCGGACTTCCCGGAGAAACTGTTCAGATTGATTATGAAGGAAATATTTATATCAATGGAGAAATTCTCGAGGAGCATTATGGTGCTGAGGTTATCCAGAATCCCGGAAGAGCAAGTGAACCTGTAACTCTTGGCGAAGATGAATACTTTGTGATGGGTGATAACAGAAATTACAGTATGGATTCAAGAGAACCCAGCGTTGGTAATATTAAAGGATCAGACATTATTGGAAGAACCTGGCTTAGAATATATCCGTTCTCTTCCTTTGGAATAATTGATAAAAATAAGGAAAACAAGCCAAATGAGTGAGAAAATCGGAGATATTAAAAACGAGCTTTTGCTGGCTGAAGATGTTTCTGCTTATAATCTTTTTTGTGAAAAATATAAAGACGATGAGAGGGCAGGAGTAAAAAAGCTGGTTGATACGGCAAGAAAGCATATTGCAGCTATTGAAAAAGAAAAAAAACGCCTCTATGACATGAGATATTATGAGAGGCTGCATTCGGACAAGAGGTATATTTGTGGCATAGATGAAGTTGGACGGGGGCCACTCGCAGGGCCTGTTTATGCTGCTGCAGTAATACTTCCTGTGGATGCCGAGATTCTCTATATAAACGATTCAAAGAAACTGTCCGAAAAAAAGAGAGAAGACTTATATCGTGAAATATATGATAAAGCCATATCGGTAGGTATAGGCTTTAGTAGTCATGAGAGAATTGACGAGATCAACATACTTCAGGCTACGTTTGAGGCGATGGCTAAGGCAGTTGATAATCTGTCTGTTAAGCCGGATATTCTTTTGATAGATGCCGTTCATATCCCACAGTTGGAGGAATATCCACAGGAATCAATTATTAAAGGTGATGCCAAGAGTGTATCTATAGCTGCGGCAAGTATAATTGCCAAGGTCACTAGAGATCATCTTATGGCTGATCTCAATGAAAAGTATCCGGGTTATGGCTTTGCTCATAATAAAGGGTACGGAAGTGCTGATCATATTCAGGCGATAAGAGAAAATGGTCCGTGTGATATTCACAGAAGATCCTTTATTAAAAATTTTATATAAAGAATTGTCATGTTGCTAATGTTGAAAAGAAAGTGAGCCTGCATGAGTATCATTCAGAATCTTACCCAGAGAACCCCTGCTGTGAAGGTGGATGGGAGAATTGTTAATCAGAATGCTGCAAAACCGCAGGAATCTTTGCGCTCATTGGAGAGCGGAGACAGGCTTTCGGGGAAAATTATTTCCATGACAGATGAAGGTGGCATTAAAAATGCGCAGATAAGACTTGGAGATAATTCTGTCATTTCAGCCAAACTTCAAGACGGAATGTATCTTAAAGAAGGGCAGACGATTTCTTTTGAAGTACGTGGCGTATCTAATCAGATAACGCTTACTCCACTTTATGAAAATACATCTATAGATCCAACAACGCTTAAAGCACTTATTGCAGCCGGGCTGGAGGTCAATCAGGATACTGTGAATATGGTCAGGTCCATGATGGAGAATGGACTTGGAATTGACAAAAATTCACTTACATCCATGCATCAGCTTATTACTTCACATACTGATGCTGATATTAGTTCAGTTGTGCAAATGAGAGCGCTTGATATACCTGTTACAGAGCAAAATCTTCAACAATTTGAGAGCTATAAAAATTATGAGCACCAGGTGGTTGAGACCATGAAATCTATTATGGATGATCTTCCTGAGGCTTATGATCAGCTTGTTCAAAATGGGGAAGGGCAGGCTGCAAATGATTTATATGGAGGCATTCTTGATATGCTTGCTAAGGGTGCTGAACATATGGAACAATCATTTATTCAGAATGAACCCGAAACTATTAGTGCTCAAAATGAACAGGGGCTTTCAGGCATGCAAAATGAAAATACGTTACCCGGTATGCAAAATGAAGTTAATGTGCCTTCTATGCAAAATGGAACGGAAGTGCCTGTTTTTCAAACTGAAATTGCCCGGTTACAAACTCAAAATGATAGTGCCGGTGTGCTGCCAGCAGGAGAAATTCCTACAGGAAATGAAGAAACCACTGTTTTAAACGAAAACGGTGAAAAAGTTAATGTAGGAGAAGAACCCTTAGAAACATTAATGCCGGGTAAGGAAACGGCGGATGAAAATATAGATGCAGTAACAACTGAATCCCGTAAAGGCATAAATACTAATCAGGCTGAAATCAGTGATGCTTCCGGAGAAAATATCAGAACACATAATGGGAATCAGTTTGTTTCGCAGAAAATGACCTTCAGTAATGAACTTGCAGGAATAATACGTGAGCTTAGTACAGGTACAGGAGCAACAGGAACAGAGATTCAGAAACTGATTGCTCAGGCAGGGAGTGGCAAAACCGCAGAGATTGACCAGATGGCTCTTTTGAAGGAACTGGCGGATGCTTATGCAAAGTCAGCACATACTTCTGAAAGAGCAGATCAGGCATTTACAAAGCTTTTTGGAAATAATGAATACAACAAGCTGATGAAAAATATCATGCAGGATGAATGGATGCTGCGGCCTGATGATGTGGGAGTAAAGGAAAATGTGGAAAATCTCTATGCGAGATTAAATTCACAGGCCAGACAACTTACTCAGCAGCTTACGACAGCTTTTGGGGCTGACAGTAAAGTTGCCCAAAGTGCTGCTAATTTGCAAAATAATATTGATTTTATGAATCAGCTTAATCAAATGTTTCACTATGTGCAGCTTCCCCTCAAAATGGCAGATCAGAATGCGCACGGAGACCTTTACGTGTATTCAAACGGTAAACGGAAATTTGAGCCGGGTGATACTGTGAGTGCTATACTTCACCTTGATATGGATAATCTTGGACCTTTGGATGTTTATGTTAAGATGAGAGATAACAATGTAAAGACGAATTTTTATGTTGCTGATGAGAGTGTAATTGATCTTATTGCGGAGCATATTGGGGAACTGAGCGATAGGCTTAATAAACGAGGTTATAACATGGAGGCAAAAATGATGCTTCATACGGATATGGATGATGATAGCGAAGATCCACCTGTGAGCAGCATTCTGGATGCAAAAAAGACTTCATTTATGTCTATGACGTCCTTTGATGCCAGAGCATAGCACTGTCAGATAAGGTATGGTTAGATGTAAGTATAGATGAGGTAGATGATTATGGCTGATGATAAAACGAAAGGAACGGGCAAGACAAAAGACGGAAAGCCCAAGCAGGCTATTGCCCTAGCATACGATCCGAATGAAGATGGGGCGCCGAAAGTTATTGCAAGCGGTAAGGGCCTTATAGCAGAAAAAATAATAGATGCTGCTAAGGAAAAGGATATCCCCATACATGAGGACAGTAAGCTTGCGGATACTCTTTCAAAGCTGGAAATAGGAGAAATGATTCCTCCGGAGCTCTATGAAGTTGTGGCTGAAATCCTTGTTTTTGTTGATGCAATGGATAAGATTAGAGCAAAAGAGAAGGCACATTAGTTTTTAGTGCTTAACGTTTACAGATGAATTATGAATAAAAGAGAAACAGGAACATATTATGAAAATCTTGCCTGTGAATATATCATGGAGAACGGAGCGGAGATTTTGCTCAGAAATTTCAGGAGCAAAAAAGGTGAGATTGACATTGTGGCAAAAGATGGACGATACCTGATTTTTATTGAGGTAAAGTACAGGACCACTTCCCGATACGGAACGGCAGAGGCTGCTGTGAACTACAGAAAACAAAAAGTTATCTGTCGAGTATCTGATTACTATATGAAAAGATTTGGTATAGACGTGGGAACTCCCGTCAGATATGATGTTATTGCCATTTGGGTTGACGAAATGTCTGCTGCTCATATAAGATGGCATAAAAATGCTTTTTCATATATACCATGTAAAGCATGGTAATATAGCATGAGAAAGCGTTTGGAAACTATCGTTTACATAGGAGGTTTTTTAAGTGCAAAACGTACTGGTTTGTGATGATGACAAAGAGATAGTTGAAGCTATTGAAATATATTTAAAGCAGGAAGGTATCAATGTGTTTAAGGCATATAACGGCTTAGAGGCACTTGATATTGTTCAGAATAATGAGATTCATGCAGCGATAATTGATATTATGATGCCGATTATGGATGGAATACAGTGCACCATGAAAATTCGAGAGCACAGTTCAATCCCGATAATTATCTTGTCTGCTAAATCCGAAGATGCGGATAAAATACTCGGACTTAATATCGGCGCTGATGATTATGTTACAAAACCCTTTAATCCGCTTGAACTTGTAGCAAGAGTCAAGTCGAACCTTAGAAGATACACGCAGCTTGGTAATGCTGATAATAAGGATGCGGATGATGAATATGTTTTCAAGGCAGGAGGTCTTGTGCTCAATGATAATTCCAAGTCTGTAACAGTTGACGGCGAAGAAGTAAAGCTTACAAAAATAGAATACAATATACTGATGTTTCTTCTTAAAAATAAAGGAAAAGTATTTTCCATCAATCAGATATATGAAAACATATGGAATGAGAATGCTGTATCGGTTGATAATACTGTTGCTGTTCATATCAGACATATCAGGGAAAAAATTGAGATTGATCCCAAAAATCCTAAGTACCTGAAGGTTGTTTGGGGCGTTGGATACAAAATTGATACCGAGGATTAAGTATGTTTGACAAAATTTTCAGGCATAAAACTATGTCTTGGATCAGCAGGTACGTATTAAGAATATTTCAGCATATATGCATAGCGATAGTAGCGGCATTGATGTTTTATATTTATATAGGATCTTCATTTGTAGGCACTAACGGCGTAGTATATAACCTCCAGAATGAGGACAGCGGTGAGGAATATGCTGATTCCAGCCTGTTTAATGAGATCCTTATGAATAATCTTAAGAGTGTAGTTGAACTGTCTGCTTACCAGACTCTTTTTGAAACTTTCGGAGAGTACAATGGCAATAAAAGTGTTGATGTCACTGCTTTTATAAACAGGAACACAATTCTTCAGTCGGACTACATAACAGCTGTTTATCCGGTTTCAAATCTCATTAAATGGTCTCAGAACGGCTTTGAGTATGAGGATATGAATTTCTCTACAAAAGAAAGTAAGGATTTTCTTGCATCGACTACCGTCTATACTCACCTTATGAAGAATAATGCGGAAGGTGGTATGAACAGTTTTTTGAATTCTCAGCTCGACAATAATATGGTAAGAACCAACATTAAAGAGGCTGATGTTGACGGGGGAGGATCGCATACGGTCCTTATACCCAGATATCAGACTATTTATCATGAAAATATTGAAGAAATTGTTTCCCGCTGGGATGAATATAATGAACTGTGTGCAAACATAACAGAGGCCGCTTCTACAATGGCATCCTGTTATGACAGGTACGCTGATTATAAAGATGAATATTCATTCTATAAATCAAATTTCAGGTATTATATTACTAGAACAATAAATGCCAGAACAGAAGTTTATACTAATGTTGAATCGTTAAAGGGCAGTACTACAGGCTTGAATCTGAAGGATGTTTTTAAATCCTACGGAAGATACATTTATTACTGTCCCTATGATATTGAATACTCAACAAATACAAAAATCAATGAAGATGATCTGCGCAAAATACTTGGTAATTATCAGTATGCATATCCGGATCAGATGAAGTTTTATTTTGCGGTTGATGTAAATAAGACCTCAAATAATGATGATTTCAAAATAGGTAAAGAAGCTTTTAGCCGATATATGCCATATTATAAACAGCTTCATATGATAATAGCTTTTTTTGCTATTGCATACGTAATTGTTTTTGTTCATCTCAGTCTTTATGAAGGAAGGATTGAGTATTCAGACGGAACAGTAGGCGGTATTGAAAAAATAGATGTAATTCCTATAGAAATAGTCATATTATTTTCAGCGATAATAATAGGAATCTTATTTGGATTCTTCCAGTTTGCAAGAAACAATTATGCTACGATTTATAACAATACCTTTAATATGGCAGCACTTGCAGGAGGACTTACATTCCTGGCAAATAATGCGGCTGCTTATGCGGTATTTAGTGTCATAAGGCGTGCGAAATCAGGCTTTTTGTACAAGACGTCTCTGCTTAGGATGAGTCTTGAAATGGTCAAAAAACTTTTTGCCAAAATGACACTTAAGCAGAATCTTTTTGTAAGAACTATAGTGCCTTATTCTATTTCTATTGTATTACAGTTCTACCTGATAATCAGATTCCATATCCTTGGCATTATAATAGCGGTTGTGCTTGATATAGCCGTTGCACTGTATATTTTTAACCTTAACAAAGATAAGTTCATGATTCTGGATGCACTTCGTAGAATTAGTAATGGTGAGCTTGACGTTAAGGTTGATGTCAACAAGCTTCATGGTGCAAATGTGTACCTTGGTGAAGAGCTGAACAATATATCAGATTCAGTTGAAGCTGCTGTCAACAGAAGTATGAGAGATGAGAAGCTTAAAGCTGATCTGATAACGAATGTATCTCATGATATAAAGACACCGCTTACTTCAATCATCAATTATGTGGATCTTTTAAAAAGAGAAAATATAGAAGATCCAAAGGTGAGCGAATATATAAGGGTACTGGACAACAAGTCACAAAGACTTAGACAGCTTACGGATGACCTTGTGGAAGCATCTAAAATATCATCGGGAAATATCACGCTAAATATTGAAGAATTCAATTTTGCTGAATTTGTAAATCAGATACTGGGAGAGTTTTTTGAGAAATTTGACAGCTTTGATCTGGTACCGATACTTAAGTGTGAGAAGTATGACGTATTTATTCATGCAGATGCAAGACAGCTATACAGAGTTATCGAAAATCTGCTCAATAATGTTTGTAAATACGCATTGCCTAATACCAGAGTTTACATGGATCTGGTGGTTGTGAAACCTGAAGACGGACCGCACAGGGCAGTATTCTCAGTAAAGAATATTTCCAGAAATGAGCTGAACATAAATGCTGATGAGCTTACAGAGAGATTTATCCGAGGAGATATATCAAGAAGTACAGAAGGATCCGGCCTTGGCCTTTCTATTGCAAAGAGCCTGACAATAGCAATGGGAGGGCAGTTTGAGATTATTCTGGATGGTGATTTGTTTAAGGTAAATGTTTCTTTTGAAACTGGAAAATTCAGTAACGGAAATCCTGCTTCCGAAACAGCAGATGTAGAACAATAAAAAATGTACGGATAAGTAAAAAAAGACCGGGGGCCTGTTAATCAAACAGGTCCTCGGTTTTTGCCGTACGTGAGTTGTATTTTTCAAGAATGCTGTGCAGCTTTTCGGTAGGTGTTATTACATTACTAAGCGAATTGTCATGATTCATGAAATCAATTATCGTTGCAAGGAACTTACTCATATCAGCTACATGATAATATTCTCTCTTAATAAATTCAGGGTTCTGATAAATGAGATTAGTGGTTATAAGTGCATCAAAATCTCCCTTTTCATAGCCTTCATCAAAAACCTCAATTCCATTTGTGAAAAGGCCGAAGGTTGTACAGATAAATACACGCTTTGCACCCTTTTTCTTAAGCTGGCGTGAAGTATCTATCATACTTGAGCCGGAAGAAATCATATCGTCAATAATGATTACATCCTTACCATCAATGGAAGAACCAAGGTATTCATGAGCTACAATGGGGTTGGATCCGTTAACGACTTTGCTGTAATCACGTCTCTTGTAGAACATACCTGTATCAACATTAAGAACGTTGGCAAAGTAAACAGCTCTGTCAAGTGCGCCCTCATCTGGACTTATAACTGTAAGATGCTCTTTATCAACCGTAAGATCATCAATTTCTGAAATCAGAGCCTTCATGAACTGAGGAGATGCCATGAAGTTGTCAAAACCGGAAATCGGTGCTGCGTTTGAAATTCTGGGATCGTGTGCATCAAAAGTGAGGAAGTTACTAATTCCCATTTTGTAAAGCTCTGAGAACATAACAGCTGCATCAAGTGATTCACGGCTGTTTTTGTTATGCTGCCTTCCTTCGTAAAGAAAAGGCATGATGATATTTACTCGTTTGGCTTTTCCTGTAATGGCGGCAATTACTCTTTTTAAATCCTGATAGTGATCATCGGGAGAGTAGTAATTGTCATGGCCGAACATTTTGTAGGTCATGCTGTGATTCATGACATCAGTAATGATGAAAACATCCTTACCGCGTACAGACTCGCAGATCTGAGCTTTGCCCTCGCCGCTTCCGAAGCGTGGGTTTGTGTACTTTACTCTGTAATCATCCTTGACATATCCCTGAAAAGCCGGGTCATTACCGGGAGTATCATGCATGTCATGTCTGAATGAAACAAGGTGTGAATTTACCAGTTCGCCAAGACCACTTGCGGATTCCATAACCATTAAGGCAAGCGGAGCAACAGGCATGGAAGAATCTAACTTATGAAAATCAGGCATTTTATCTCCTAACATATTTGAAATATTGATTTTTTACGCTACTATCTTATTGTATCTTATACTGAAACGTCAAGACAGAACATATGATAACGTATAGTATCTAACTCAGGGAAAGTGTGGTACAATCTCTATTATGAATAATAACGGACATTTAATTAAAAAAGTTGAACCCGGAAGCATTGCCGATGAAATGGAAATTGCAGCCGGGGATCGTTTGCTTGCAATAAACGATAAAACCATAGAGGATATTTTTGATTACCAGTACATGGTGCAGGATGAAGAGCTTACGCTTTTGATACAAAAGCCAAACGGTGAAGAGTGGGAGCTTGAAATTGAGAAGTACTATGATGAGGATATTGGAATTGAATTTGATAACGGCCTTATGGATGATTACAGATCCTGCTGTAATAAATGCATTTTCTGTTTCATAGATCAGATGCCTCCCGGTATGCGGGATACCCTCTATTTTAAGGATGACGATGCAAGATTATCGTTTTTGCAGGGAAACTATGTTACGCTCACCAATATGAGTGATAAGGACATAGACCGTATCCTTAAATATCATTTGTCGCCGATTAACGTATCATTTCAGACAACCAATCCCGAACTTCGCTGTAAAATGTTAAACAACCGCTTTGCAGGTGAAGCCTTGAAAAAAGTTGAAAGACTTTGTGAGAAGGATTCGGGAATAGAATTAAACGGTCAGATAGTTTTATGTAAAGGCGTAAATGACAAAGCTGAGCTTCACAGATCGCTTACGGACCTGTATAATTACAGACCGAATCTGAAAAGTGTATCTGTTGTTCCTGTTGGATTATCCAAATACAGAGAAGGGTTGTATCCCCTGGAACCTTTCGAAAAAGAGGACGCCAGAGAGGTACTAAGAGAAATTGAATTCTGGCAGGAGAAATCCTTTGAAGAGTATGGCGATCATTTTGTACATGCATCTGATGAATGGTATATGATAGCAGAGCTTCCTATACCTGATGCGGATGTTTATGATGATTACGGTCAGCTTGAAAACGGAGTCGGAATGGTAAGGCTTTTACTTGATGAATTTGATACGGCTCTCGAAGATATTAAGAAAAACGGTATTGACGGAATTGATATTAAGGATATAAAGGGAGAGGTTTCGACAGCAAGCGGTAAGCTGATCTATCCTTTTATATGCAGTATGGCTGACAAACTAATGGAGGCAATTCCCGGTTTGAAAGTACACGTTCATGAGATTACCAATAATTTCTTTGGGGAGAGAATTACTGTTACAGGATTGCTCACGGGACGTGATATAATTGACCAGCTAAAAGGACAACACCTCGGAGATGCGCTTGCTCTTCCTCAAAATGTCCTTCGTGCAGGTGAAGATTATCTTCTTGATGATGTTCATATATCGGATATTGAGCGAGAACTCGGTGTAAAGGTACGCATTATCAGGAATGGAGGTATGAATTTTATCAGGGGGCTTATTTTTGAACAGGATGGTAATATATGAAGAGAAAGAACATAGTTGCAGTTGTCGGAAGACCTAATGTAGGAAAAAGTACTCTTTTTAATGCAGTAGCAGGAAAGAATATATCAATAGTTGAAGATACACCGGGCGTTACACGTGACAGGATATATCAGGATGTGGAATGGCTGAATTATAATTTTACACTAGTTGATACGGGCGGTATTGAACCTGATACCAATGATACAATTCTTTCACAGATGAGAGATCAGGCTGAGATAGCGATTGAGACTGCCGATGTCATTATTTTTATGTGTGATGTAAAGCAGGGACTTACAGATGCGGATTCTCAGGTTGCAGATATGCTCAGAAAATCAAGAAAACCGGTTGTTCTCTGTGTCAATAAGGTTGACAGCTTTAAGCGCGATTCACTGGATGTATATGAGTTTTATAATCTCGGCATCGGAGAACCTTTCCCCATCAGTGCGGCTAATAAGCAGGGAATAGGAGACCTTCTTGAAGAGGTTACAAAGAACTTTACTGCTTCTGATGGTGAAGAGATTGAAGATGACTCTATAAGAGTTGCTGTAATAGGAAAGCCTAATGTTGGTAAGAGCTCCATTATTAACAGACTCTGCGGAGAAAACAGACTTATTGTTTCCGATGTAGCTGGAACAACAAGAGATGCCATAGATACAGAAGTTAAGTACAATGGTAAGAAATATACCTTTATTGATACAGCCGGACTTCGAAGAAAGAATAAGGTTAAGGAAAAGCTTGAAGAGTTCATGATACTTCGTACCGTTACCGCAGTTGAGCGCGCGGATGTGGCTGTGATAGTAATAAATGCAGATGAAGGTGTTACCGAACAGGATGCGAAGATTGCCGGAATAGCCCATGACCGTGGGAAAGGAATTATCATTGCTGTAAATAAATGGGATCTTATAGAAAAAGACAATAAAACAGTAAATGAATTTACTAAGGATGTGAGAGATACACTTTCTTTCATGCCTTATGCGGAAATAATCTTTATTTCCGCGGAAACAGGCCAGAGACTTGTTAAACTCTATGACATGATTGATGCTGTAAGTGAAAATCATGCAATGAGAGTTGCGACAGGTGTGCTTAATGAAATAATGATGCAGGCAGTTGTAATGCAGCAGCCCCCGTCAGACAAAGGAAAGATGCTTAAACTTTATTACATTACACAGGCTTCGGTTAAGCCGCCAACCTTTGTTATATTTGTAAATGATAAAAAGCTTATGCATTTCTCATATACCAGATATATTGAAAATCAGATAAGAGGCTCTTTTGGATTTAAAGGAACGCCGCTGAGATTTATAATACGTGAGAGAAATAGCGACAAGGATAAAAAATAATAAGAGCTGACTAAAGTGAGAAAACCGGGAAGAGGAGAGTATGATCGCAAGAGTTTTATGTTTATTAATTGGCTACGTCTTTGGCCTTATTCAGACTGCAGTTATTTACTGTAAGATGAAGGGGGTTGATATTAGAAATGTGGGAAGCGGAAATGCCGGTACAACCAACACACTGCGCGTTCTTGGAGCAAAAGCAGGATTTACCGTGCTTTTCGGAGATATGCTAAAATGTATAGCAGCAGTGGTTCTTTCATCAATTATCTGTAAGAACATGCTGGGGGATGGCTATTATGACATGCAGTATCTCCTCAAAATTTACACAGCAGCAGGCTGCGTACTCGGACATGATTTTCCTTTTTATACTAATTTCAGAGGCGGAAAAGGTATAGCCTGCACTTTCGGTTATATTGTGGCATTCAAACTGACTTTTGTTATCGGATCATTGCTGGCTTTTCTTATACCGTTCAATATTACTCATTTTGTATCACTTGGATCTCTTTGCCTGTATGCGGTATTTTTTATTCAGCTGATTGTTGAAGGTCAGCTTGGGATTTTAGGAATGCCTCAGGCTTATCTTACCGAGATGTATATAATTGCTTTTGCTATGACAGCGCTGGCTTTTTATCAGCATAGGACTAATATTTCAAAACTTATCAAAGGTGAAGAGAGAAAGACATATATTTGGAAAAAAAATAAAGTTGACTAACTAAGAGAGGGAGAAAATTTTGGAAAACAACAATATTGCAGTCATAGGCTCCGGAAGCTGGGGAATTGCGCTTGCCTTTAGACTGTGGAAAAACGGAGCAGATGTGACCATTTGGGCCAGAAGCAGAAACTCCGCAGAAAAACTTCGTGACAACAGAGAAGATAAGGATAAGCTTCCCGGAGTGATTCTTGATGGCAGTATTAAAATTACCGATAATATGGAAACAGCGTTAAAGGATAAGGATATGATAGTACTGACTGTTCCTTCGACAGCTGTTCGTGAAGTATGTCAGAAGATGAAGCCTTATCTTGCATCAGAGGATGAGAGACATCAGATAATTGTTAATTGTTCAAAGGGAATAGAGTCTGAAACACTCATGCTCATGTCAGATGTGATCTTGGATGAGCTTCCGGGAAGTGATGTTGCAGTTCTTTCCGGACCTTCGCATGCTGAAGAAGTAGGGAAGAATCTTCCAACCAGTATTGTTGTAAGTGCCTTTTCAAAGGAAACGGCAAAAATGGTACAGAATGCTTTCATGGCAGATACTTTTCGTGTATATACCAGCCCTGACATGCTTGGAATCGAGATTGGAGCAGCACTGAAAAATGTAATAGCTCTTGCCGCGGGAGTATGTGACGGATTGGGATTTGGAGATAATGCCAAGGCTGCACTTATTACAAGGGGAATAGCGGAGATGTCCAGGCTTGGAGCTGCTATGGGAGGTGATTATGAGACCTTCTCGGGACTTTCGGGTATTGGAGACCTTGTTGTGACCTGTGCTTCCATGCATTCCAGAAACAGAAAGGCCGGAATATTGATAGGGCAGGGGAAAACTGTAGAAGAAGCTACCAAAGAAGTGAATATGGTGGTGGAGGGTGTTAACAGTGCTGCTGCAGCCCTTGCTCTTGCAAGAAAATTTGAAGTAGAGATGCCTATTGTTGAGCAGGTTAATGAAGTACTTTTTAATCACAAGAGTGCAGGGGATGCGGTAGGTGATCTTATGTGCAGAGAAAAAAAGGATGAAAACGATCTGCAAGGCTGGTAAAAAACATTAAAAAAACTAACTATATTACGTGCGTTGAAATATAATTGCATTTTTTATTACTTTTTTTGTAATTTTATGTTATTATATAAAACGCACGTTTTTTATGTTTCAAAAGAGGAAAGAGGAAAAGTATGGAAAAGAGAAGAATTTTAAAAACATTGTTAGGTACAGCTCTTGCTATTGCTATTACATTTGCAGCAGTACCTCAAACAGCAAAGGCTTATTCACCCAGCCAGCTTAACACAAACGGAGTTCAGGGAAAAACACATACAATCAAGAGCTATTTCCCCGGAATCGGCTATCAGAAGATCAATGTTAAATTTGAGTCAATCACAAAGGAAGATGGAGCTTTCAGATACGGAAGTAGTTACTATCCGGCTAAGAAAGCAAATGTTGTTGTAAGATGCACACTTCCTAAGGCAACTCTTAATAAGATTAAGCAGAATACTGTAAAAATGTACAAGGCAAGTAAGTATAAGACTGCAAACAACAATTTCTGCATCGCTGTTCTTGACGCAGAGACAGGTTGTGCTTTCAACAGCACTAACATGGTTGGTAAAGCTTATGCTGCATCAATCTCACAGGGATATAATACAAAGAGAACTACTTATCGTCAGACAGCAGACCACTTCAGAGTAACTTATCCCTGCCTTACAACATGGACTCAGGATGTTACAGTTTATTATCCCCCTGCAAATGAAGGCAATATCCTTGTTGGTGTAGCAGGAACAGCTAAGGAAGTATCTGTTTACAGCACAAAGAGAACAAACTTCACATCAGGAAGCTCACCGATTACAAGCTCTGTATTCTTCAAGAAAAAGATGAAGAATCTTTCAATCTGGACAAGAATTTAATAGTTTTTTTCTATGATAAGATGACTGATCCCTGCACCTTTTTAAACTATAGGTTGCAGGGATTTTCCTTGACATAAATAAAAAAATATTGATAATAAATACGTAAAGGCTTTGAAGGGAATAAGTAGTTTTTAGTACCGACCACAGAGAGCAGCCGTTTGGTGAGAGGCGCGGAAGAGGGCTACAAACGAATACCTCCCGGAGCTTCGCGGAAAAATGATTTTGCATCTAGTAAGCCGCGACGAGAACCGAGGCGTCAGTCGGAAGAGTATAATAGGAATTTTCCTAAAGTACTTGCTGAGGCATACAGTGTGAACTGTATGTAAATGAAGGTGGTAACACGGATTAGACTCCGTCCTTCGTAATCAATTACAGATTGCGGAAGATGGATTTTTTTTATCTTCTGCAAAAAACGGAGGTGTAACATGCAGATTTATGAAGAACTTAAGAGAAGAGGACTTATTGCTCAGGTAACAGACGAAGAGCAGATAAGAGAACTCGTAAATACAGGAAAAGCAACATTTTATATTGGCTTTGACTGTACAGCAGACAGCCTGACAGCAGGACATTTCATGGCTCTTACTCTAATGAAGAGATTACAGGAGGCAGGGAATAAGCCCATCGCACTTATCGGTGGCGGCACAACAATGATCGGTGATCCTTCCGGAAGAAGCGATATGAGAAAGATGCTTACAAGAGAAGACATCGATCATAATGCTGAATGCTTCAAAAAGCAGATGGAGAAATTTATTGATTTTTCCGAAGGCAAGGCTATGATGGTAAACAACGCAGACTGGCTTATGAACCTTAACTATATTGAGCTTTTGAGAGAGGTTGGGGCATGCTTTTCAGTTAATAATATGCTTCGTGCAGAGTGCTATAAGCAGCGTATGGAGAAGGGCCTTAGCTTCCTTGAATTTAACTACATGATCATGCAGTCATATGATTTCTATTACATGTTCCAAAAATATAACTGCAACCTTGAATTCGGCGGTGATGATCAGTGGAGTAACATGCTTGGCGGTACAGAACTTATCAGAAGAAAGCTTGGTAAGGATGCACACGCAATGACAATTACTCTGCTTACAGATTCTCAAGGCAATAAGATGGGTAAAACCGCAGGCAATGCTGTATGGCTTGATCCCGAGAAGACATCACCATATGATTTCTATCAGTACTGGAGAAACGTTGGAGATGCTGATGTTGATAAATGTTTGAAGATGCTTACCTTCATTCCGATTGAGGAAATTGAAGAGATGGAGAAATGGGACGATTCCAGAATCAATGAGAAAAAGGAAATCCTTGCATTCGAGCTTACAAGTCTTGTTCATGGAAATGAAGAGGCAAAGAAGGCTCAGGATGGAGCAAAAGCACTCTTTGCAGGTGGCGGCGATCTTTCAAACGTTCCTGCTGTTGCTCTTAAGGAAGAGGATTTCAGAGATGGCGTCATTGACATTCTTCAGGTTCTTGTTTCTACAGGCCTTTGCCCTACAAGAAGTGAGGCGAGAAGAGCGGTTCAGCAGGGAGGAGTTACCTTCGCTGATGAAAAAGTAACAGATTTCAAGACTACCTACACTAAGGATACATTTGCCGGTGACGGAGTAATGGTTAAGAGAGGCAAAAAGTCCTTTAAGAAAGTAACGATTTAATGATTTTATTTTTTGATATTGACGGAACTCTTTGGAATTACAAAAACGAAATAAATGAAAAAACAATAGAGGCTATTCGCGCTGCCAGGAAAAATGGACATAAATGCTTCATTAATACTGGCAGGGCAAGAGCCTTTGTAACGAACAAAGAGCTTCTTGGAATTGGCTTTGACGGAATTGTTTCAGCATGCGGAACAATGATCGAGTATGGTGGAGAGGTAGTCTATAATCGTCTTATTCCGGTCGATGACGCTGTAAGAACAATTGAAACTGTCAGAAGCTTTGGATTTAAAGCCATTCTGGAAGGACCCGGGCATCTCTATATGGAACGTTCCGAATTTGAAGGAGACATGTATGGAGAAAAGGTCATGGCAGAGATGGGAGATCGCCTCAGAGGAATTGATGAATGCTGGGGTAAGTGGGAAATACAGAAGCTGTCCTGCGCAACAGAGGTTCCCACTGAAAAAAGGGATGAATGTTTTGAAAAACTGAGTGACTTATACGATTATATGATTCATTCCGACAGAGTGGTAGAGATGGTTCCCAAAGGATTTGACAAGGGCTTTGGAATAGAAAAAGTATGCGAACTCCTTGGCGAAGATATTAGTAATACTTTTGCTTTCGGAGACAGTATAAATGATAAGGAAATGCTCTTAGCCGCCGGAGTAGGCGTAGGAATGGGAGATACTTATCATGATCTTTCGGACTATGCTGACTATATAACGGCATCTCTTGATGATGATGGCATATGGAAAGCTATGGAACATTTTGAATTGATTTAAAAAAGAGTCTGTGAAAATAAGAAATTTTCACAGACTCTTTCAGCTTTATGGATTTTATTTTAATTTATCTCCAAAGTACCCACAAAAATACGTAAGCACCGATAACGGCAGCAAGTGTGAAAGGAATACCTATCCTTGTGAAATCTTTAAAGCTTACTTCGTAGCCTTCTTTCCTGAGCATACCAACACCTGCTATATTGCAGCTTGCTCCTACAGGAGTTATGTTTCCACCAAGTGTTGCTCCGCAGAGAAGTCCAAAGTAAAGCAGGTATGGAGCAATGCCAAGTGATGCTGTAACGCCCTGAAGAACAGGGAGCATTGTTGCTACATAAGGAATATTATCGATGAATGCGGAGATAAGTACAGATCCCCAAACAACGATAGTGAAAAGTACAAACAGATTATTTCCGCCTGCCTTTACAATAAGGGCTGCAAGGTCATCAACAAGACCCATATGAGTAATTCCTCCTATTACCATGAAAAGACCGGTAAGAAGGAGAACTGTGTCATAGTCAAGGTTTTTAACAACTTTTTTGATACGTTCCGTATCGTGATCCTTGAAGTATTCCCAAACAATTCCTATAAGTGAGCAGATAAGACAAATCATACCGTTTGTAATCTCCGGCTTATCGGGAATGAATGAAGCTCCCATAAGAAGTACGACGTGAGCTATCATCATAATTGTAGGAACATAATCCTTTACTACTGTTTTTTCTGTTGCGGAAACAGGCTCTTTGTCTTTCCTGAAGAGTATCATCATGATCGGAACAGTAAGAAGTGCACCGAGCTCGACCGCAAAGAAAATACCGGGTCTTCCGTTCATCCAGAAGAAATCATTGAAGTCCATTTTTGCATAAGCACCAAGCATGATAGAGGTTGTGTCACCGACAAGAGTGGCTGCACCCTGGAGATTTGATGATACTGCAATTGATATGATCATAGGAACAGGATTGATCTTTAATTTTTTACAAATAGCAAGACCGACAGGTGCAACCATAAGGAGTGTGGCAACATTGTCTATAAAGGCGGAAATAAGGCCTGAGAACAGCGACATGTAAATAGTTACCCACATTACATTGGGCGCCAGGTCGAGAAGATGGTCGGCAATAAGATTTGGCATTTTTGATTCGATAAAATAATCCACAAGCAGCAATGTTCCGAAAATCATTAACAGGACATTCCAGTCAACAACAGAAAGAACCGTGTTGTATGGAAGAATTCCCGTAACAATATAAATTGCTGCTACACCAAGCGCTATGTAAGCACGCTTTTTGGGAAAAACGATTAAGCCAATGTACATGGCTACAAATAAGATGATTGCAAGAGTTTTCATGTTTTGTTCCTTTCGAAGTGGTTTGAATTCCATTATTTCTTTTGGGTAAAAAGATACAAGGAATTTGGGTTAAGTAAAGTGCCGTGCATGATAAACCGCAATAAAAAAGAGACAAATACTGCAGATACATGCAGTAAAAGTCTCGTTAATTACGACACATCCGGGGAATCATCTTCCCGTATTGACGGATAAATGCTACATGCATATGCATGACAACTACTCCCTTTTACCTATAATAAAATAGCAAATAAGCGCATTTTCGTCAAATTAAATTTTTATTAAAATACATTGAGAGTATATCATGATATATGATATAATATTAGCGTTTTGCGTATGAAATAAAATTGAATAAGTGATGAAGGAGAAGTTTATGAAGAAATTTTTAGCTATCACAAGTGCTTTTGTACTTGGAGTAACAGCTTTGACCGGATGTGGTAATAATAACGCTGATTCAGCACAGGTTCAGGAAGAGGTACAGGAAGAAACTCAGATTGAATCCGATAGCACAGAATCTGCTGAAGATAAGACAGCTGATGATAAAGAAAACGTAGAAGAATCAGCTACGAATGAAGAAAACGATGAGTCTGTTGCTGATTCATCTGTTATCAGAGTTGGATCTCTCAAAGGACCCACAACTATGGGACTTGTAAATCTTATGAAGGCTTCCGAGAATGGTGAGTCCAAGGGCTCATATGAGTTTACAATGGCTACACAACCCGATGAACTAATGGCAGGCATGGTTGCAGGCAATATTGATATAGCGCTTGTTCCTGCAAATATGGCAGCCGTTCTTTACAATAAAACTGAAGGCGGAGTAAGCCTTGTCGATATTAATACTCTTGGTGTTTTGTATTGTTTGACCGGTGATGAGAACGTTAAGAGCGTTAAGGATCTTGCAGGTAAAACAGTTGTTACAACAGGACAGGGGGCTTCTCCTGAATATGTTCTCAGATATCTGTTAGAGAAAAATGAAGTTACAGATTGCACAATCGAATTTAAATCAGAGGCAACAGAGATTGCAGCGCTTCTTCAGGAGGATGCTTCTAAGATTGCAATTCTTCCTCAGCCTTTTGTTGCAGTTGCAACAGCTAAAAATGAAGCACTTTCCGTTGCTTTTAGTCTTACAGATGAGTGGGATGCTGTTTCTGACGATTCAAAACTTCTTACAGGCGTTACAATAGTAAGAAATGATTTCCTTAAGGATAATACTGATGCTGTAAATACATTTATTTCAGAGCATCAGGCAAGTACAGATAAAGCATCATCCGATCTTGATGGAACTGCAGCACTTGTTGCTGAATACGGAATTATTGAAAAAGCTGAGATAGCAAAAAAGGCGATGCCTGAGTGCAATATTGTTTGTATTATCGGAGATGAAGCAAAAACAGCGCTTTCAGGTTATCTTCAGGTTCTTTTTGACAGTGATCCCAAGTCTGTAGGTGGAAAACTTCCTGAGGATGATTTCTATACATTTGACTGATATTTGAACATAAATCTTTTGTGGGGGATTTGATTTGAAGACAGTAAAAAAAATTGGCATTGCTGTTTGCTGGATTATTGTATGGCAGCTTGCAGCCCTTATCATCCACAATAAAATACTTCTGGCAGGTCCTTTAGAATCAGCTGCAGCTCTAATAAATATGGCAAAGACTCCTGATTTTACGGCATCAGTAATAACATCCGTGGCACATATTGCATTGGGAATAATATTTGGTGCGGTTTTAGGAATAATACTTGGGGCTTTATCATTAAAGGTAAAAATTATCGGAGAATTTTTATCACCAATAGTTACAGTAATTAAATCGGTTCCTGTTGCAAGCTTTGTTGTTCTTGTTTTAATATGGATAGGAAGTGATAATCTTTCTACGGTAATAGTAACTCTTGTGGTTTTTCCTATTATTTATCTGGCTACGATAGGAGGGCTTACAGCTGCTGATATTAAGCTTCTTGAAATGGCTCATGTTTACAGGATGCCGGCATCGAATAAGATAAGGTTTATTTATATTCCGGCGCTTATTCCTTCGTATCTCGGTGCGTTTTCTACTGCAGTAGGAATGGGATTTAAGAGCGGCGCAGCGGCAGAGGTAATAGGGCAGCCGCTGCTTACTATGGGAAATGGATTATACAGATCCAAGATTAACCTTGATACAGCTGAGGTGTTTGCATGGACTTTTGCAATAGTATTGGCATCATGGCTGACAGAGAAGGTATTTTATTTATTGATCAGACTTGGCAGAAAGATTTTTGTTCCCGGTGCTTCTGATAAAGACAAAAATATCTGTAAGGAGGCACAGAATGACAATTGATCTTGAAAATATCTGTAAATCTTACGGAAATCTGAATGTTTTAAAGGATTTTAATCTCGGCATAGAGGATGATCACTCTTATGTGATAACAGGAGAGTCAGGTAGTGGCAAGACTACATTGATAAGAATTCTTCTAAGCCTTGAGGAACCTGATAGCGGCAGAGTGCATTTTATGGGGGATTATAAATATCCATACTTGAATGCCGGAGTAGTATTTCAGGAAAACAGGCTTTGTGAAGATTTTTCCGCAGTTCAGAATGTGGTGATGGTAGGTCGAAAGAATTCGGTTAAGGTAGTAAGACAAGAGCTTCTGAGACTTTTACCGGAGGATGCGATCGACAAACCGGTATCACAGCTTTCCGGAGGAATGAAGAGGAGAGTAGCCATTGTTAGAGCATGCTCGATACCGTCGGATATGCTTATAATGGATGAGCCTTTTACAGGTCTGGATATTGAAAACAGACTTAAGGCAATTGAGTACATTCGTGAAAAACAGGGTCGAAATCCGCTTCTTCTAACCTCACATGATTTGGAAGGACTTGACTTCTGCAGACGGATAGAATTGTAAAATTCCTTTGTATCCCGGGAGGGTGAAAAGGTTTATATATGTAATTGTTAATAGTTTTATTAGAATTGGGAGATTTCAATGGTAACAAACGACAAAGGACTGGTAAGTTTTAAACACAAGATTATGGAAGAAGTTTGCCGTCTTGCATGGAAAGGCGAACTAAATGAGGAGCACAAGGACGAGCTTACGTACGAGATGGCTCCGGGCCCGAAGCCGGAGTACAGATGCTGCGTTTATAAGGAACGCGAGATTGTACGTCAGAGAATTCGTCTTGCATGCGGACAAAGCACAACCTACAACAAAGAATCTGATAATGTTGTACAGGTAATCGATCCCGCATGTGATGAATGTCCAATATCTGCTTTTTCTGTAACAGATAACTGCCGTTTTTGTATCGGAAAGGCCTGCCTTAACTCATGTAAATTTGATGCTATTCATCCCGGTGATATGAAGATGCATATAGATCCCGCTAAATGTAAAGAATGCGGAATGTGTGCAAAGGCATGTCCTTACGGCGCAATTGTTCATCTTGAGCGTCCCTGTCATAAGGCTTGTCCTGTCGGAGCAATTACATATGATGAATATGGCTATTGCAAGATAGATGAGAGTAAGTGCATCCAGTGCGGACATTGCATCCATAATTGTCCCTTTGGTGCTATAGGTTCAAAGACCTATCTTGTTCAGATTATCGATGCTATCAAGTCAGGCAAAGAAGTTATCGCTATGTGTGCTCCTGCAACAGAAGGACAGTTTGGTGAGAACATCACAATGGCTTCTGTTAAGAAAGCACTTGTTAAAGTTGGATTTGCTGACATGGTTGAGGTTGGACTTGGTGGAGATATGACTGCTGCATATGAGTCCAAGGAATGGGCAGAAGCTTATGCTGAAGGAAAGAAGATGACAACATCATGCTGCCCTGCATTTATCAATATGCTTAAGAAACATTTCCCTGAGCAGTTTGAGAATAATATGTCATCCACAGTATCACCTATGTGTGCTATTTCAAGATACTTAAAGGTGACTCATCCCGGGTGCGTTACTGTATTTGTTGGACCTTGCATAGCTAAGAAATCAGAGGCTCAGGACCCTGATGTTCCGGATAATGCAGATTATGTTGTAACCTACGGAGAACTCAGAGCTCTTATGAGATCTAAGGACGTTGAGTTCGAGCCTGTAGAAGATGAGTATCAGGAGTCTTCCATCTGGGGTAAACGTTTTGCTACAAGCGGTGGCGTTGCTAATGCTGTTATCGAATGTATGCAGGAGAGAGGCCAGGATATAGGAGATCTTAAACTTCATCGTGCAGCCGGAGGTATTGAGTGTAAGAAGGCTTTGACACTTCTTAAGATGAACAAATTCCCTGATGACTTCATCGAAGGAATGGTATGTCCTGGCGGTTGTGTTGGCGGCCCTTCAAAGCATAAGACGGAAACAGAAATAACAAAAGCTAGAGCCAGCCTTCTTGCAAAAGCTGATGGAAGAAAAGTGCTTGAGAATCTTAAGAACTATCCAATGGATCAGTTCTCGATGCATAGAGACGGAAAGCATATTGATCTTCCCGATTGATAAATCCTGCTTTGTATACAGCCAAATGTAGTTATATTATTGTATTAAAGACATAATAGAATTTAAAAATGCTACTGTTGAGAGATCTCAATAGTAGCGTTTTTTGTTGTCAGTTTGATATTTTTTTATCTATTCTTGAGTAAATTTATGCTTTGGGTATATAATTTTTAGGCACAGTCAATATTTTGATATTTGTAAAATATTTTATCACAGTTTTTATAACCTATTCAGGTTAATCAATTCATAATTTAGGAGGAATAAAAAATGTACGGTTTTGGAGAAATGATTTCCAAGCTTAAAGCTAATCCGAAGACTATTGTGTTTACAGAGGGTGAAGACCCCAGAATTTTAGAGGCTGCATCAAGACTTCTTGCAGGGAATTTTTTGAAGCCTATACTTCTTGGTAACCCTAATGTGATCAATAAGGTTGCAGAGAATGAGGGATATAATATAAGAGGTGCTGAAATAATCGACCCCACTAATTATGATGATTTTGAATCCATGGTAGATGAGTTTGTCGAGCTTCGTAAGAGCAAGGGAATGACACCTGAGCAGGCACGTGTTATTCTTTCTCAGTCAAATTATTTCGGAACTATGCTTGTTAAAATGAAGAAGGCAGATTGCCTTCTTGGAGGTGCTACGTATTCAACAGCTGACACAGTTCGGCCTGCACTTCAGATTATTAAGACGAAGCCCGGTAATAGCGTGGTATCTTCATGCTTTATTCTTGTTCGTCCTTCAGCTATTGGGGATAACGAAGTCATTGCAATGGGTGATTGTGCTATAAACATTGACCCTACAGAGGATGAGCTTGTTGAGATTTGCGGTGAGACAGTTGAGTGTGCTAAGGCATTCGGTGTTGATCCTAAGGTTGCTTTCCTTTCATTCTCAACAAAGGGATCAGCTAAGAGCCCTTCAGTAACCAAGATGCAGAATGCTACAAAGAAAGCTCAGGAGAAATATCCTAACATTCCTATTGATGGAGAGCTTCAGTTTGATGCAGCCGTATCACCGAAGGTTGCCAGAGTTAAGACTCCGGATTCACCGGTTGCAGGACACGCAAATACTTTTATTTTCCCTAATATTGATGCCGGTAACCTTGGCTACAAGATTGCTCAGCGTATGGGCAACTTTGAAGCATATGGTCCTATTCTTCTTGGACTTAATGCTCAGATTAATGACCTTTCAAGAGGCTGCAATGCTATAGAGGTTTATTCTATGGCGATCATTACAGCAACACTTGCCTGATGAGAACATTTAGCAATTAGCGAGGCACTATCTGTGTATAGTTCGGATAAAACTATCGTTTTTAAGGAGCTATAAAACTGACTTAGGAGACTACATGGGATATAAAGACTACATGATAAGGGCAACAGCTGCAGATGCGCAGATAAGAGCCTTTGCAATTACATCGAGAGATCTGGTTGAAGAGGCCAGAAAGATACATAATTTAACCCCTATTTGCAGTGCTGCACTAGGAAGACTTATGAGTGGCGCACTTATGATGGGCGATATGTTAAAAAATGAAAAGGATGCGCTCACTATCACAATTGATGGCGACGGTCCTATCGGAGGACTTCTTGCAACAGTCAATAACAGAGGAGAAGTAAAGGGGTACGTCAGGAATAATGAGGTAGCACTTCCGAATAATGAAGGTGGCCATCTCAATGTTGGCGGTGCTGTTGGAAACGGTACGCTTACAGTTACCAGAGATCTTGGACTTAAAGATCCATATGTCGGTACCATTCAACTTTTGTCCGGAGAAATTGCTGACGATCTTACCTGTTACTTTGTAGAGTCTGAGCAGATTCCTTCATCTGTAGGACTTGGGGTTCTGGTTAAGAATGATTTTTCCATAATGGAGGCAGGAGGCTTTATTGTACAGCTTATGCCCGGAGCTACAGAGGAAGTAATCAGCAAACTGGAGAGCAATATTCAGGGAATGAAATCTGTCACGGATATTTTGAAAGAGGGTAATACACCTGAAAATCTTTTGGAGATGGTGCTCTCAGGTTTTGATTACGAAATCACTGCCAATATGCCTGTGAAATATCACTGTGGATGTGACAGGGACAGAGTCGAGAGGGCACTTGTTCTTCTCGGAAAAAAGGAATTGGATAACCTTGCCAAAGATGGTGAGGACGTGGAAATAAAATGCCATTTCTGCGGAAAAGCATATTCCTTCACACCGGATAATTTAAGAGAAATGATGCAAAGAGCAAAATAAAAAAGAAAGCTTCA